>NZ_JBFRFR010000030.1:0-154896 GCF_052114925.1 Bradyrhizobium sp. 2TAF36
ATTCTCGGCTGCGGCATGGTGCATCCGAACGTGCTGCGCGCCTGCGGCATCGATCCCGACGAGTACCAGGGCTTTGCCTGGGGCATGGGCATCGACCGCATCGCCATGCTGAAATACGGCATCGCCGATTTGCGCCAGCTGTTCGACAGCGACRTCCGCTGGCTGTCCCATTACGGCTTCAAGCCGCTCGAAGTGCCGACGCTTGCGGGAGGACTGAGCTCGTGAAATTCACCCTCTCCTGGCTGAAGGATCATCTCGACACCGACGAGCCCCTGGAAAAGCTCGCCGACAAGCTGACCATGATCGGGCTCGAGGTCGAGAACATCGAGGACAAGGCGAAGGCGCTGAAGCCGTTCACCATCGCAAAGGTGATCTCGGCCGAGCAGCATCCGAATGCGGATCGCCTGCGCGTCTGCATGGTCGACACCGGCGATGGTGGCGCACCGGTGCAGGTCGTGTGCGGCGCGCCGAATGCGCGCACGGGCCTGGTCAGCGTGTTCTCGCCGCCGGGGACCTACATTCCCGGCAAGGACATCACGCTCGGTGTCGGCACCATCCGCGGCGTCGAGAGCCGCGGCRTGCTGTGCTCGGCGGCCGAACTCCAGATCTCCAACGACCATGACGGCATCATGGAGCTCCCGGCGGATGCGCCGATCGGTGCTGCTTACGCCGCATGGGCGGGCCTCGGCGATCCCGTGGTCGAGATCAATCTGACGCCGAACCGGCAGGACTGCACCGGCGTACACGGCATCGCGCGCGATCTCGCTGCCGCCGACATGGGCAAGTTCAAGGACCCCACGATCAAGCCGATCAAGGGTGAATTCCCGTGCCCCGTGAAGGTCGCGGTCGAGGACGCCACGCTGTGTCCGGGCTTCGCGCTGCGCCTCGTGCGCGGGGTGAAGAACGGGCCGTCGCCGGAATGGCTGCAGAAGCGGCTGACCGCGATCGGGCTGCGTCCGATCAATGCGCTGGTCGACATCACCAACTTCATGACCTACGACCGCGCCCGTCCGCTGCACGTGTTCGACGCCAAGAAGGTGAAGGGCAATCTCGTCGTGCGCCGCGCCCGCGATGGCGAGACGCTGCTGGCGCTCGACGGCCGCACCTACAATCTCGATCCCGCCATCTGCGTGATCGCGGACGAGCACGGCGTCGAATCGCTCGCCGGCATCATGGGCGGCGAAGCCTCGGGCTGCGACGAGAACACCACCGATGTGCTGATCGAATCGGCGCTGTGGAACGAGATCAACATCGCCCAGACCGGCCGCAAGCTCAGCATCAATTCGGACGCGCGCTACCGCTTCGAGCGCGGCGTCGATCCGGCCTTCATGGTGCCGGGGCTGGAGCTCGCGACCAAGCTCGTGATGGAGATGTGCGGCGGCGCGCCGTCGGAGAACGTCGTGGTCGGAAAGGCCTTCGGCGACGACCGCGTGATCGATTTTCCGGTTACCGAGGTCAAGCGGCTCTCCGGCATCGAGGTGCCGCAGCCCGAGATGAAGCGTATCCTGACCCATCTCGGCTTCATGATGGCCGGACCGGGTCCGGTGGTGAAGGTCGCGGTGCCCTCGTGGCGCACCGATGTGCATGGCAAGGCCGACATCGTCGAGGAGATCGTGCGCATCTACGGCGTCGACAAGGTGCCGATGACGCCGTTCGAGCGCGGCGAGGACGCGCGCAAGCCGGTGCTGACGCCGCTGCAGCTCCGCACCCGTCGCGCCAGGCGCGCACTCGCGAGCCGCGGCATCATCGAAGCGGTGACCTGGTCCTTCATCACCAAGTCTGCAGCAACCCTGTTCGGCGGTGGCCAGCGCGAGCTCGAAGTCGCCAACCCGATCGCCTCGGATCTGTCCGACATGCGGCCGACGCTGTTGGCGGGCCTGATCGCGGCGGCGCAGGCCAATGCCGATCGCGGCTTTGGCGATGTCGCGCTGTTCGAGGTCGGCCAGCTGTTCAAAGGCGACCGCCCGCAGGATCAGTTCATGGCGGCCAGCGGCGTGCGCCGCGGCTTTGCTTCGTCCGAAGGTCTGGGACGGCATTGGTCGGGTTCGGCGCAGGCCGAATTGTTCGACGCCAAGGCCGACGCGCTCGCGGTGCTTGCCGTTGCCGGTGCACCGATGCAGGCGCTGCAGATCGTCGCGGGCGGACCAACCTGGCTGCATCCGGGTCGCTCGGGCACGATCCAGATCGGCCCGCAGAACGTGCTCGGCTATTTCGGCGAGATGCATCCGCGCGCGCTGGAAACGCTCGGTGCCGATGGCCCGCTGATGGTGTTTGAGGTGATCCTGGATCGCATCCCCGAGGCGAAGAAGAAGCCGACCCGCGCCAAGCCCCTGATCGAGCTGTCGGCCTTCCAGCCGGTGTCGCGCGACTTTGCCTTCATTGTCGACCGCACGGTCAAGGCCGGCGACATCGTTCGCGCCGCCCAAGGCGTCGACAAGAAGCTGATCACCGGCGTGAATGTCTTCGACGTCTACGAGGGCAAGGGCATCGATGACGGCAAGAAGTCGATCGCGATCGCCGTGACGATCCAGCCGCGCGAGAAGACGCTGACCGATCAGGAGATCGAGGCCGTCGCCGGGAAGATCGTGGCGGAAGTCACGAAGAAGACCGGCGGCGTCTTGCGCGGATGACCCTTGCGGATGTTCTTCCGAAGGACGTCAGCCTCACCATTGCGATGGCGCTCTGCGCCGTCGCTTTCGTTTCAGGTACCGCGCGCGGCTTCTCCGGCTTCGGCTCGGCGCTGATCTTCATGCCGCTGGCGAGCAGCATCGCGGCGCCGCGTCTCGTTGCCGCGCTGCTGCTCGTGATCGATTTCGTCGCGGCCCTGCCGCTGCTGCCCAACGCGTGGCGGAAGGCGGACCGCAAGGCCACCGCGGTGATCGTGCTGGGCGCGCTGGTCGGCGTGCCATCGGCACTTATTTCCTCAGCGTGCTCGAGCCCGTCACCACGCGCTGGATCATCTCCTGTTTCGTTGCTGCGCTGTTGCTGCTGCTGCTGTCCGGCTGGCGCTATCGCGGCAAGGACCACGCCTGGCTCTCGGTCGGCATCGGTGGCCTCTCGGGCTTCTGCAGCGGTCTGGCGCAGACCGGCGGCCCGCCGATCGTCGGCTACTGGCTCGGCCGCCCCATCGCGCCGATCGTCGCGCGCGCCAATATCGTGCTGTTCTTCGGCGCGTCGGATTTCTTCTCGATGGTCAGCTACGCGACAACCGGCCTGATCTCACGCGAATCGCTGGTGCTGTCGCTGATTGTCGGCCCGGTCTATGCGATCGGCGTCGCGTTCGGTGCGTCGCTGTTCGGCCGCGCCAGCGAAAAAGTGTTTCGCGCGATTTGCTACGGTCTGATCGCGATGGCGGTGATCGCGGGGCTGCCGGTGCTGGACGGGATTTTGCGCTAGAGCCTTTCCCGTTCCGATGGAATCGGAACGGGGCTCTAGATTCTTGTTTTGACGCGTTTTCTTGACGCGAACCGGTATCCACTTCGCTCGAAAACGCTCTAGTTGCCCTGCTGCCGCGGCGCGCGGCGCTTCTTCGTCGACTGCGTCGGCACGTCGGCCGACTCGTCCTTGAGCGCGCCGATCTTGCGCAAGGCCGCATCCGCCGCGCGCTCGCCGCTTTCCCAGGCGCCGTCGACGGTGCCCCACAGCGTCTCGTGCGTGGCTTCGCCGGCGAGGAACATGTTGCCGATCGGCTCGGTCAGGATTTTTCGCGAGAGCTGCCCGCCGGGCGAGGACGCCGACATCGCGCCCATCACGAAAGGCGAGGCGTTCCAGCGCGTCGCGGTGGTCTTCTGCACGGCGGCCGCCGCCTCGCTGCCGAACAGCTTCGTGATCCATTCCCTGGCGAAGGCGACCATCGCCTTCTCGCCCTGCTCGGAGAGATCGCGGCCGAACGAGCCGCCGACATCGATCGAACACAGTGAAGAGCCGCCGATATTGGCGAGCATCAGCGCCGTGCGCGTCGAATTGCTCTGCTCGATGAGGATGTCGTCACGCGAGAGCCCCAGCGGATTACCCGGCAGTTGCAGCACGATGCGATCGTAGCTGCCGAGCGTGAGCTTTGACGCCGCATCGAGCATGCGCTTGGGAATATCAGGCCCGAACTTGATCGCGCCCGACGTCAGCACGTTGGTCGAGACCGTGACGATGGCGGCGCGTGCGGCGATCCTGCCGGATGGCGTCTCCACGCTGACATCGCGATTGCTCCAGACAATCCTGCTCACCGGCGTCGACAGCGCCACCGGCGCCTGTTCGCCGAGCCTGGTGATCAGGGTCCCCAGGCCCTGGCGGCAGGCGATCGCGGTGTTGCGGTCCTGCGCACGCGCCTTGTCGATCGCCGAGAGCTCCTTGAGGTCTTTGCCCGCAAAGCTCGCACCGAGCGCGAATTCGGCCGCACCGGCCCAGTCGCCGAGATCCTTCGGCAGCACCGAGGCGCAGGCCGTATCGAGCTTGCCGYGCCCGGCCTCGTCGATGGCACGGTTGGCGCGCACCAGCGCCGCCAGGAACTGTTCGGTCTCGCCCGCGCGCGCATTGCGGCGGCCGATACGCATCTTCTGGCCGGTCGGCGCCGGCAGCACGTCGAGCCCGGCACTGCGCGCCAGCCGGATCATCGGATTGGTCTCGGGATTGTGCATCCAGCGCGCGCCGCGATCGAACGGCACGTCGAAGGTCGTGCTGTCCGTGATACAGCGGCCGCCGATCTGGGATGCCGCTTCCACCACCACGACCTTGCGGTTGGCGGCCATGATGCGCCGCGCCGCGGCAATTCCGGCCGCTCCCGCACCGATCACGACGATGTCGGCCTCGCGCGGCAGGGGTGCGGCAGTCGCGCGCAGGACCGGCATCGCGGCAAGAGCCGCCGACGCCGATAGGAAGCTGCGGCGCGTGATTGTCATGTCATGGTTTCCGGGAACTTGCGGCGAACGGGAACAGCCCGCGAACCTTGCTGCATCTGGTGTTGCACGGCAACCATCATGGTGAATCAATCGTGCTTGATCTCACAGAGTGATGAACCGAATTGCAACACGTTTCGACCATGATAGAGAAGGGAAAAAGACGGCCGGAAAAGGCCGTGGGGGGAGTTTGAAATGGGGACGGTTCTGGACTCAGTCGGCAAGCTGATTGCCGCGTACCTCTCGAAGGAGGTGCCGGGCTACGAGCCGTTCACGCCGAGCGACCCGGAGCACCTGCGCGGCGTCATCGAGCCCGGCGACGTGCTGCTGGTCGAGGGCAACAACCGCATCTCCGGCATCATCAAATATCTGACGCAGTCGACCTGGTCCCATGCCGCGCTCTATGTCGGTCCGGTCGAGGGCGCCGTGGAGCCCAACGGCGAGCCGCACGTGCTGATCGAGGCCAATATCGGCGAGGGCGTCACCTCGGCGCCGCTGTCGAAATATTTCCCGTATCACACCCGTGTCTGCCGCCCGGTCGGGCTGTCCTATGAGGACCGCACCACGGTCTGCCGCTATGCGATCAACCGCATCGGCTTCGGCTATGACACCAAGAACATCGTCGACCTGATGCGCTTCCTGTTCCCGTTGCCGATCCCGCAACGCTGGCGGCGGCGCATGATCTCGATCGGTTCGGGCGATCCGACAAAAATCATCTGCTCGGCGCTGATCGCGCAGGCCTTCGATGCCGTGCGCTATCCGATCCTGCCGAAGATCACCAAGGCCGGCAGCCGCGCCGCCCGCCGCGAGATCCTGCACATCCGCGATTCCTCGCTCTACATGCCCCGCGACTTCGACATCTCGCCCTATTTCGAAGTCGTCAAACCCACCATCGTGCACGGCTTCGACTACACCGCGCTGCACTGGGCCGACAAGCAGAAGCCGCTCGAGGAGGTAGCGGGCACATTCAGTGTGTTTCCAGAAACGCTCAGTGCGCCGCCGCTCGTTCCTGAGAAGGTTGACGAAGAAGCGCCGACTGAAGTTCCGGCTGAAGAAGTGAGCGCGCAGCCCGCGGAGATGGGCGCCATCTGCTCCGAGCATTTTGTGCTGCTGAACGAACTGGCGATGTACCGCGCGCGGGGACGCGCGCAGGAGATGGCGGCGTAAGCATCGCGCCTGCCGTCGTTCCGGCAAAGGCCGGGAGAGACGTTGCACCGCTCTTTCCACCGTCATTGCGAGCGTAGCGAAGCAATCCAGAGTCCCTCGGCGGAGGCAGTCTGGATTGCTTCGTCGCTGCGCTCCTCGCAATGACGATGGTGAGAGCCTACCGCTCCGCCCGCCCGATCACCGCCATCAGCTCCGCGATCTTCTCGCGCTGATCGGCCTTGTCGCCGCTCGCGATCGCGTGCTCGACGCAATGGGCGACGTGATCTTTCAGAACCTCTTCCTCGACCCGGCGCAGCGCGGCACGCACGGCCGAGATCTGCGTCACGATGTCGATGCAATAGCGGTCCTCCTCGACCATCTTCGAGAGGCCGCGAACCTGACCCTCGATCCGGCCAAGACGTTTTCCGACGGATGCCTTGATGTCCTTGCGCATGCGCTTTATATACCCCCCTAGGGTATATGTTGCAAGGCCGGAGCATGGCAATGAACGACGCCGAACACGGGCACCATCACACGTCGGAAACACCTTCCGGATGCGGCTGTTCCGCCAAGGCTGCTCCCGAGGCCGCCCCCAAGGCTGCCCCGCCAGCCGATAAGCCCGCGGCGTCCTCCTGCTGCGGCGGGCACGGCGATCAAGCGCATGACCACGGAGCCGCCGCGACAAAAGTCCTCGATCCCGTCTGCGGCATGACGGTCGATCCCGCGACCTCGAAGCATCACCACACACATCACGGCAAGACTTTCCATTTCTGCTCGGCCGGTTGCCGCACCAAATTCGCCGCCGATCCCGCAAAGTATCTCGCCAGAGAGAAGGCGCCCGAACCGGAGATGCCCGCGGGCACGATCTACACCTGCCCGATGCATCCGGAGATCCGCCAGGTCGGACCCGGCAGCTGCCCGATCTGCGGCATGGCGCTGGAGCCGGAGGTCGCGAGCCTGGAGACCGGACCCAATCCCGAGCTTGCCGACATGACGCGGCGGTTTTGGATCGGTGGCGCGCTGGCGCTGCCGGCGGTGGTGCTGGAGATGGGCGGCCATCTCGCCGGACCACACAACTGGATCGATCCGGCGCTGTCGAACTGGCTCCAGCTCGCCTTCACCACGCCCGCCGTGCTGTGGGCCGGCTGGCCGTTCTTCGTCCGCGGCTGGCAGTCTCTGGTCACCCGCAACCTCAACATGTTTACGCTGATCGCGATGGGCACGGGCGTTGCCTATGTCTACAGCGTCGTCGCGACTGTCGCGCCGCAGATTTTCCCGGCGACCTTCCGCAGTCATGATGGCGCCGTTGCCGTCTATTTCGAACCCGCCGCTGTGATCACCGTGCTGGTGCTGCTCGGCCAGGTGCTGGAGCTGCGCGCCCGCGACGCGACGTCGGGCGCGATCAAGGCGCTGTTGCAGCTTGCGCCAAAAACCGCGCGCCGCGTCGGTGCCGATGGCGGCGAGCATGAGGTCGAAATCGAGCAGCTCCACGCCGGCGACCATTTGCGCGTCCGTCCCGGCGAGAAGGTGCCAGTCGACGGAATTATCCTCGAGGGACGCTCCGCGCTCGACGAATCCCTCGTCACCGGCGAATCGATGCCGGTCACCAAGGAGCCAGGTGCGAAAGTTATCGCCGGCACGCTCAACCAGTCGGGCGGCTTCATCATGCGCGCCGACAAGGTCGGGCGCGAGACCCTGCTGTCGCAGATCGTGCAGATGGTCGCGGACGCGCAGCGCTCGCGCGCGCCGATCCAGCGGCTGGCCGATCAGGTCGCGGGCTGGTTCGTGCCGACCGTGATCGCCGTCGCCATCGCCGCCTTTGCCGCCTGGGCCTGGTTCGGACCGGAGCCGCGGCTGGCGTTCGGCCTCGTTGCTGCCGTCAGCGTGCTGATCATCGCCTGCCCCTGTGCGCTCGGCTTGGCGACCCCGATGTCGATCATGGTCGGCGTCGGCCGCGGCGCGCAGGCGGGCGTGCTGATCAAGAACGCCGAGGCGCTGGAGCGGATGGAGAAGATCGACACGCTGGTGGTCGACAAGACCGGCACGCTGACCGAGGGCAAGCCCAAGGTGGTTGCGATCGTCCCGGCTGCCGGCTTTGCGGAGGACGACATCCTCCGCATTGCGGCCAGCGTCGAGCGCGCCAGCGAGCATCCCCTCGCCGACGCCATCGTGCGCGCCGCGAAAGAGAAGCAACTCACCCTCGCTCAGGTCGAACAGTTCGACTCGCCGACGGGCAAGGGCGCGACCGGAAAAATCGACGGCAGGAGCATCGTGCTCGGCAACGCAAGATATCTGGGGTCGATCGGTATCGACACCAGAGCGCTCGATGCCGAGGCCGAACGGATGCGCCAGGACGGCGCCACCGTGATCAACATGGCCGTCGACGGCAAGCTGGCCGGCCTGTTCGCGATCGCCGATCCGGTCAAGGCCTCGACTCCGGACGCGTTGAGGGCGCTGGCCGATGAAGGCATCAAGGTCATCATGCTGACCGGCGACAATCTCACGACGGCGGAAGCGGTGGCGCGCCGGCTCGGTATCGTCGAGGTCGAGGCCGAGGTTCTGCCCGACCAGAAGAGCGCGGTGGTGACGAGGCTGCAAAAGGCCGGGCGCAGCGTCGCGATGGCGGGCGACGGCGTCAACGACGCGCCGGCGCTGGCGGCCGCCGAGGTCGGCATCGCCATGGGCACCGGCACGGACGTGGCGATGGAGAGCGCCGGCGTCACCCTGCTGGGCGGTGATCTCACCGGCATCGTGCGTGCGCGAAGACTGTCGCAGGCGACCATGAGCAACATCCGGCAAAACTTGTTCTTCGCTTTCATCTACAACGCCGCCGGCATTCCGATCGCGGCCGGCATCCTCTATCCGGCGTTCGGCATCCTGCTGTCCCCGATCATCGCCGCGGCGGCGATGGCGCTGTCCTCGGTGAGCGTGGTCGGGAATGCGCTGCGGCTGCGCGCGACGAAATTATGAAGGAATGCGTAGCCCGGATGGAGCGAAGCGAAATCCGGGATCCTGCCCACATATTGGCACCGTCCCGGATTGCGCTTCGCTCCATCCGGGCTACGGTTCACGGGACACAGGCGAGACGCGGGGAGCATCTGATGCAGCGGATTACGATCACCATCGAGGACGATCTTTTGGCGGAGATCGACGCGGCTGCGGAAGCGCGCGGCTACCAGAACCGCTCCGAGATCATCCGCGACCTCACGCGCGCCGGCCTGCAACAGAGCACCGAGGACACCGCGCAGACCGGCCCCTGCGTCGCCGGCCTCGTCTACGTCTACGACCACGCCGCGCGTGATCTCTCGAAGCGCCTGGTGCAGGAATTCCACGGCCACCACGACCTCGCGCTGGCCACCCTGCATGTCCATCTCGACGATAACAATTGCATGGAGATGACGGCGCTGCGCGGCGACGCCGGCGAGGTCAAGCATTTCGCCGACCACATCATCGCCGAGCGCGGCGTCCGCTACGGCCGCGTGGTGATGATCCCGACCGGTGAAGGGAAGCAGGCGAAGGCGCGCAAGCACGGGCACCGGCACGAGTAGGAGCGAGTCGCACACGCGCTTCACCCTCTCCCCTTGTGGGAGAGGGTGGCTCACCGCGCAGCGGTGAGACGGGTGAGGGGTATTTCTCCGCGAATTCTGAACTCGCGGAAGCATACCCCTCATCCGGCGCTTCGCGCCACCTTCTCCCATAAGGGGAGAAGGAAGAGACAAGCTCACGCCGAGAGCAAATTCTGCAGCGCTTCGCCGTTGGGGACGCCGAGGCCGGAGCAGGCGTCCCAGCCGGGGCCGGCCTTGTACATGCCGTGCAGATCGCCGGTGATGTCGTTATTGCCGACCGTGATGTCGCGGAACACGCCTTGCGTGTGGGAGGCATAGATCAGCGGGTTGATGAAGCCGACGGTCTTGCCGAATTTCTTCGTCGTCGCCTCGTTGATGCGGGCGATCAACCCCGCCATCAGCGGCGCCACGGCACTTGTGCCGCCGATGGTGGTACCGACGCCGTTGAGGAAGATCTGGTAACCGGTCGCGGGATCGGCATCGCCGGCAACATCGGGCACGCCGCGGCCATTGTGATGCGTCGGTGATTTCGGCACATGGGCCTGGGCCTGGTATTGCGGCCGCGGGAACACGACGCTGACACCGCCGCCGCCTGCGCCGCCCTGCGGCCCGCCGTTCCAGACCACCTCGTTGATATGGCCGTTCGGCGCCTTCAGATTGGTGCCGCCGCAGGCGAGTGCAAACGGGCTCGAGGCCGGGAAATCGGCATGTGGCTTGCCGTCCCAGTCCGCACCCATGTCAGCCGAACCATTGTCGCCGGAGGCAACGCAGACGGTGACGCCCATCGCGGCGGCGTCGCGGATCGCCTCGTTCAGGCCGTCGACGAATTGCTGCGAGCCTTCCTGGTCTTCCGGCCCACCCCAGCTGATCGAGATCACCGAAGGTTTTCGCGCGGTGTCGTGGACGGCGGCCTTGACCGCATCGATGAAGCCGTTGGTGGTGTTGGGCGCGAAATAGACCACGATCCTGGCGCCGGGCGCGATCGCACCGGCCACCTCGATGTCGAGCACGACCTCGCCGTCGGCGTCCGAATGGCCGGGCTTGTTGGCGCCGCCGTCGACGCTCGCGGGTGCGATCTTCGGCATCGGGATGCCCGCCTTCTTGAAGAAGGTGCGCAGGTCTGACGTTTTGTAGCCGGCGCCCGTGGGATGGCCCTTCTGGTCGATGTCGTTGAGCTCGATGATGGCGATGCACTGGCCGGCGCCGGTCTCGCCGCCGGGGAAATTGTAGAGCTGGGCGATCTGATCGACCGAGAAGCTGCCGCCCTGCGCGGCGCGTGCGGCTGCGCCCTTCTGCGGCAGCTTGCGGCGGAAGTGGGGTTGCGCCACCGGCCGGTTGTCCAGGCCGTGCACGCCGACCACGATACCTGCGAGCTCGGCCGGGATCTGCACGCTACCTTTACGCATGCGATGGGTCGCGCCCTCGTATCTGACCTTGTTGAGCTTGACGCCGAAGGCTGCGCTCATGGCCTTCACCGTCCCGGTCAGCTTCACGGTGCGGGACGCCAGATGCACGCTCTTGACGTTGAGATCGTGGTGATGCGCGAAATCGTCGATCTTGGCGACGTCGGCGGGGTCCGCGCCCATCTCTGCGCCGAACTCGGCACGCGAGAGATACTGCCGCTCGCGCGGCGGTTGCGCGCCGAGCGTCATCACCTGCTCATCGTCGGCACGCTTCGCGCGCAGGCGAACGCTGATCTCGATTTCCTGCTTGGGATCGGCCGCGCCGACGAGCTTGGCCCCCTTCGGCAATTTCCGTGCGCTGTTCGCCAGCGTCACGCGCGTGGTCGAGCTTGCCATGACTTCCTCCGTTTGTGATTGGAAGGCAGATTGTCGCACCTCAACTATAGGTGTAATCTCAAGCCCAAATTGGTTCAGGCATTTGAGCGATATTTTTTCAGCAAACCTCTTGTTTGACAGGGGCAACATCCAACTTGCTCAGATCGGCACGGAATCGGTCAATATTCACGACCATTCGTCGACAACGATTTCGATTTAAAATTGCAACCGTTGGCTTGTCTGGCCGACCAACGGAAGACGTTCGTCGAAATCAGACGTCTGAAAATCAATTTGGCGGAGACATTGCGATGCGTGCTGACCGCAAATGGGTTGAGAGAAATCTCGGTTTTGATCCGATCACGACGCCGCCCCCGCCCGACACCTTCGTGGTGAAGCGCGTGGCCAAGGGCGCGGTGAAGAAATCCGCGAAGGTCTCGACCGAGGACTTTCGGCGCGAGATCATCGATTTCGATTCGGAATCGAGCGAGGGCCGCGAGTTCATGGCCTTCTCGACCTCAACCGGGCTGTCGCGCTTCACCGACATTGCCTGGCCGAAGGGGCTGGCGCCGCAAACCGGGCCGAAGCCGAAGGGCAACGGCAAGGGACCGTTGCCGCGCGCCGACGTGCTGGTCGTGACCTGGACCGTCGACGAGGGGCACGCCCTCAGCCGCGTGCTGACGCCGGGCAAGGACTCCCGCAACGATTACGTACCCTATACGCACAATTACGCGGCCATCTCCAAGAAGATGCGCAACGGGTGTCCGGCCAAGGAGCTGAAACGGCTCGGCACCTACTGGACCACCACGATCGGCAAGAAGAAGGTCGTGATCTTCAAATCCGATTCGCACATGTCGCAGGACGGCCCGCAGCTGCCGAACATCGACGTCTGGCGCCAGATCATCACCGAGGTGCAGCCGACGCTCGTCATCACCACGGGCACGGCCGGCGGCATCGGCAGGGAATTCGAGGTCGGCGACGTCGTCGTCAGTCCGATCGTTCGCTTCGACTGCCTGTCGAAGTTCAAGAAGCAGCCGTTCGCGCAGGAGCATTTTTCCAGCAGAACCGCCGTGACGAAGAAGTTCGCGCAGGCCAAGACGCTGTTCAAGGCCAATGCCGGGCAATTGCCGAAGGACAATACAAGGGCGCCGAAGATCTTCGTCGTGAAGCCGAGCGGCCTGTCCTCCTCCGTGGTCACCACCGACTTCTTCGGCTTCGACACCTCGGACGACCACTTCCATCTCCAGGGGCTCGGCGACGTCTCCGAAATGGGCGATGCCATCCTTGGCCTGGTCGCGCAGGAGATGGGCGACAAGGCACCGCGCTGGCTCGCGATCCGCAACGTTTCCGATCCGCAGATCAAGGCCGAAGGCACCCTGCAGCAGCAGGAGCAGATCGCCGCTCAGATCTACAAGGGGTTCGGCCGCTGGAGCACGGTCTGTAGCGCCATCACCTGCTGGGCCAGCATCGCGGCGGAGCCGTAGCGAGCGATCCGGCCAGCGCAGACGACAAAGGACGGGCGATCAATCAGGGAAAGTGGAACGGCCATGGCGCAGATCACGATCAACGGCATCACGATCGATCCTTCGGCTCCGCACGCGGAACGCGCCGCGCTGTCGCTGGATCATGCGAATGCGAAGGAATCCGACTACATCATCGTGCAGACCGACCAGCCGCTCAACGCCGAGCGCAGAGGGCAGCTCGCCAAGGCCGGCGCCGAGATCCTGGAAGCCGTCCCGGGCAGCGCCGTCATCTGTCACTTTCCGGCGGCCGGGCTCGACAAGGTGCGGAAACTGCCGTTCGTGACATGGGCAGACCTCTACCCGGGCATCGTGAAGATCGCGCCGGCACTGCGCAACCTTGACACCCAACCCGGAGGCGTCGCTGCGGCGCGCGCGCTTGCGGCAAAGCCGGCGGCGCTCGACCGCACCAGCGTGACCGTCGACGTCATGCTCCACCGCAATGTCGGCGTGAAGGCCGCTGCAAAGAAGATCGCGGAAGCGGCGCATGTGCAGCTTGACGACGTCGTTCCGGGCACGGCCAAGGTGCGTGTGACGCTGAAGATGCGCCGTCTTGCCGACGTCGCTGCGCTCGACGAGGTGCGCAGCGTCGAGAAGGTCTTTCCCCGCAAGCTGCTCAACAACATCGCGCGGGGCATTCTTCGCGTTCCCGCGGCGACGCCCAGCAATGGCGGCGAAGGCGCGGGCGAGATCATCGCGATCGCCGATACCGGTTTCGACAAGGGATCGACCACGAACACGCACCCGGCTTTCAAGGGGCGCGTCAAGAAGCTCTACGCGCTCGGCCGGCCTGGGCGCAAAGACGATCCTGATGGTCACGGCACCCATGTTGCGGGTTCCGCCCTCGGCGACGGCGTATCGAAAAGCGACGGCCCGATCCGCGGCACGGCTCCCGGCGCAAAGCTGGTTCTGCAATCCGTGCTCGACAGCGGCGGCAACCTCGGCGGCCTTCCCGACAGCCTCGATGCGCTGTTCGGTCCGCCCTACAAGACCGACAAGGCGCGAATTCATTCCAACTCCTGGGGCAGCGTCGGAAACTTCGGCGTATATGATTCCCAGGCCAACGAGCTCGACACGTTCGTCTACGCGCATCGCGACATGCTGATCTGCTTTGCCGCGGGAAATGAAGGCAGCGACAAGGATGGCAATGGCCAGGTCGACCCCAACTCCGTGACGCCGCCTGGTACGGCCAAGAACTGCCTCACCATCGGCGCATGCGAGAACAATCGCCCCAACGAGCCCATGACCTACGGAGAGGCCTGGCCACGCGATTTTCCGGCCATTCCCATCAACCCCGATCCCGTCGCCAACGATCCCGAAGGGATGGTGGCGTTCAGCAGCCGGGGACCCACGAACGACGATCGCATCAAGCCCGACGTCGTGGCGCCAGGATCTTTCATCCTGTCAACGCGCTCCCGCGTCACGAAATCGAAGGGATGGAAGCTCTCGAAGGACCCGCTCTACATGTTCGAAGGCGGTACCAGCATGGCCACGCCGCTGGTGGCCGGATGCGTCGCGGTGGTCCGGTCGTTCCTGAGGAAGAGCCACGGGCTGAAGTCGCCGAGCGCCGCACTGCTGAAGGCACTCATCATCAACGGAGCTCGTAGCATTGCTGGCCAATACATTCCCTCGGAGGCGGGCTCTGTCGCAAACAACAGTCAGGGTTTCGGCCGAGTCGACGTCCAGGCCGTGGTCGGCCCCCTTGCTGCGAAGGAAGCCTTGCAGTTCTTCGACGAGAAGAAGAAGCTCGACGCAGGCGAACGCGAAGACCGCACGGTCACGATACCGGCGGCAAGCGGCCGCCTGAAGGTCACGCTGGTCTGGACCGATCCGCCTGGCGAAGGCCTGCAAAGCGACCTCGATCTCGTCGTGGTGGCCAACAAGCAGGAACGCCATGGCAACATGCCGGCCGGCTCGAAGGACTTCGACCGCCGGAACAATGTCGAGCAGGTCATCTTCGAGAATCTGCCGGCCGGCGAAGCGGTGATATCGGTCATCGCTCATTCCATCGCCGTCGCGCCGCAGAACTATGCCCTCGTCATCAGGGTCAGCTAGAGCGTCTTCAAGCGAAGTGGCTGCCGGCTCGCGCGAAGAAAACGCGTCAAAACAAGCGCCTTGAGCTTCCGTCCTGATTCACTCAGAACCCAAGCTCAAGGCGCGGCAATCTGTCCCGGAAGGCTCGGCCTCTTGTCGAACCTTCCGCGCATGTCTACCTCTCGCGGGTGGTTTTGCTGAGAGGTACTCCGATGCTGGATGCCGCCGTAAAGGCGCTGTCGCAATTGATCTCGCCGCCGATGCGCTCGATCCTGTGGCGATCGATCGGGCTTGCACTGGTGCTGATCATCGTGCTGGCGATCGGCTTGCAGCGGCTGCTGAGCTGGTTTGCGACCTATGGCGAGGTCTGGCTGGAAGGCCTGCTCGGGCCGAGCTGGCATTCCTCGCTCGAGGTCCTCGCCTGGATCGTCTCGATCACGGCGGGCCTCAGCGTCGTGTTCGGCGGCGTGTTCCTGATGCCTGCGATCACCTCGCTGGTGGCGAGCCTGTTCGTCGACGACGTCGCCGACATCGTCGAGCGCGAGCACTATCCCGCCGAGCGGCCGGGCGCTGCGCTGCCGTTCAGCCAGGCGATCTACGAGGGCGTCAAGACCGCGCTGCTGACGATCGTGGTCTATCTGGTGGCGTTGCCGCTGGTCCTGTTCGCCGGTGCCGGATTCCTGATCTTCTTCGTCGCCGCCGCCTGGCTGCTCGGGCGCGAATATTTCGAGCTCGCCGCGATGCGCTTCCGCTCACCGGAGGACGCCAAGGCGATGCGGCGCGACAACGCCGCGACCATCTTCACCGCCGGCCTCTTCATCGCGGCCTTCGTCTCGATCCCGATCGTCAATCTGGCGACGCCGATCTTCGGCATGGCGTTCATGGTCCACATGCACAAGCGCCTGTCGGGGCCGCGGCCCGAGCTGATCGAGCCGGCGCGGCAGATGCGGTGAGGCCTCTCAGTTCACTTGCACCCCGCATTTGCGCAGCAGCATCTTGGCGAAACCGAACGGCGCCGGCGTGAACGGGCCCGGTGGCGCCCGGGTGATCAGCGCGACGACGCCGAGTGCGACCATCGCGAGCCAGAAGCACAGCCAGAAGCCGTCGATATAGGCGAGCACATTGGCCTCGCGCTGCACCAGGCCCGCGAGCGTGCCGACCGCGCGCGCCTGCGCCATGCCGGTGCCATGGGCCGCGAAGTAATCGGCGAGCTGCTTGAGCCTACCCACCACGTCGGCATTGCCGACCACAAGGTCCTGGCCGAGATAGAAGGAATGGACCTGCTCGCGCACGCGCAGCCACGTTCCCATCAGCGCGATGCCGATCTCCGCGCCGCCGAGCCGCATGATCTGGATGTAGGCGGCAAAGGAGGTGGCGCGGCTCGGATCGGCGTTCGACAGCAGCGTGATGATGATCGGCAGCAGGAGCAGCGACTGCCCGATCGCCTGGAGCAGCACGATGCCGACAAAATCCTCGCGCGCCCAGACATGGCTGAGCTGCGTGCCCCAGAGATTGGCCGCGGCAAAGCAGGCAAAACCCAGCACCACGACGAGCCGCGTATCGAAATGCCGCAGCAGCCAGATCGAGATCGGCACCAGCACGAACATCGGCAGCGCGCCATAGGTGAGCAGCACCATCCCGCTCTGCTCCGGCCGGAGCAGAACGACATTGCCGAGGAAATTCGGCACCAGCGACGAGTTGGAAAGGCTGGTCAGCGTGTAGAGCAGGATCAAGATCAGCCCCAACCCGACATTGCGCGAGAACAGCACGTTGACATGCGCCCAGGGCTGTCGCACCAGCGACTCGTTGACGAGGAAGCCTGCGAACAGCACCACACCGCTGACGAGCAGCGCCATCACCGTCCCCGAGCCGAGCCAGTCCAGGCGATTGCCCTGGTCGAGGCCGRCATAGATCATCGAGACCGCGGCGCCGAGCAGCAGCATGCCGCCCCAATCGGCCTCGCGCAGCAGCGTGCGGTTCACCGGCTCGCTCGGCGTGCCCAGATAAACCATCAGGCCCATCAAGGGCGCGATCACGACGCTCTGCCAGTACATCCATTGCCAGCCCAGATGGTCGACATAGAAGCCGACCAGGGAGCTCGACGTATCCAGCGCAAAGCCGACCCGGATCGAATAGAGCGAGATCGCCGGCACCCACCATCGGATCGGCAGGTTTCGTAACACGATCATGAGCGTCGCAGGCACGAAGGTGCCGAGCAGCAGGCCATGGACGACGCTGAGCGCGAGCAGCGTCGGATAATCGTGCACGAAGGGAATGATCAGCGACACCGCGGCGTAGACGAGGCTCGGGATGCCGAGCACGCGGCGCAGGCCGAACACCGTCGCGAGCCACGCCACCGCCGGCGCGATCAGGATCTGCGAGCCGATGCCGGCGGTCGAAAGCCAGGCGCCCTCGTCGAACGAGAGCGAGAACGCACCGCGCAGGTCCGGCAGGCCGACCGTGGTCAGCCGGCTGTCGAAATTGGCGAGGAACGAGCCGAGCAGCACCGCCGCCACGGCAAACAAGGGCTGTGGCGCGATGCCGCCGCGCGAGAGAGGTCCGCGGCCGGCATCGTCATTTTCCGCCATTCGCGGCCTTCGTGTCGATGCTGGTGACGACCGACATGCCCGGCACCAGCCGCGCCAGCAGCGGCTGGTTGTCGTCGAACTGGATGCGCACGGGAATGCGCTGCACGACCTTGGTGAAATTGCCGGTCGCATTGTCCGGCGGCAGCAGGGCCACTTGCGCGCCGGTCGCGGGCGCAATGCGCTCGACCTTGCCGCGCAGCTTCTCGCGCGGGAAGCCATCGACGGTGATCTCGACCGGCTGGCCCGGCGCGACATGAGTGAGCTGGGTCTCCTTGTAATTCGCGATCACATAGACCTTCGGCAGCGGCACCACGTTGATGAGGTTGGTGCCGATGTTGACGTAGTCGCCGGGCTGCACCTGGCGCTCGCCGACGACGCCGTCGAACGGCGCGGTGATCCTGGTATAGCCGAGCTTCAGCTTCGCGCTCGCCAGCGTCGCCTTGGCCGCCGCGACATCGGCGGCGCGCTGCTTCTTGGTGCCCTGCAGAACTTCGAGTTGATGCTGCTGCGCGGCGATGACGGCGCGACTGGCACGTACGTCGGCCTGCGCCTTCGCATAGCCCGCGACGGCCTGTTCCAGCCGCTGCCGCGTGCCGGCTTCCGTCTGCGTCAGGGATTTCTGGCGATCCTGCTCCTGCCGGGCCTCGACTTCCAACGCTTCCGCGGACAGCTGCGCGGCCTGCGCCTGCGCGATGGTCGCATATTGCAGCTCGACCTGGTTGCTCAGATTGTCGAGCACGGCCTGCGCGGCGGCGACAGCGGCCTCGGACTGCGCGACCTGGGCCTGGTAGTCGGCGGGATCGATCTGGATCAGGAGATCGCCGGCCTTGACGCGCTGGAAGTCGGAGACCCCGACGGTCAGCACTTCGCCGGAGACGCGGCTTGCAAGCCGCGTCAGATCGGCGCGCACATAGGCGTCGTTGGTGGTCTGGACCACGGCGTTGCCGACCCATTCGTCGAAGCGCAGCGTCGCCAGTGCCACGAAGGCGAGCGCGACGATCACGGCGAACAGGGGGATCGCGAGCCGGCCCCAGAGCGAGCTCGCCGGCCGCTGTGTCGGCTTCGGCGGCGGAGCCGGTGCCGCGGCCGGCGGTGGCGGTGGCGATGGCGATGGCGATGGCAATGGCGATGGCGATGGCGATGAGATTTGTTCTTGCTGACTCACGACATGTCCCCAAAACCGGCTTGCTTCACATCGCCCCCCGAAACGACGGCGCCACCTCAGACCGTCTTCTCCGGCCACCGGCAGAGATCGTTGATCAGGCAAACCTCGCAGCGCGGCTTGCGGGCGAGGCAAGTATAGCGGCCATGCAGGATCAGCCAATGATGGGCGTGCAACATGAACTCGGCCGGGATCACCTTTTCGAGACCGAGCTCAACTTCGAGTGGCGTCTTGCCGGGCGCGAGCCCGGTGCGGTTGCCGACCCGGAAGACATGCGTGTCGACCGCCATGGTGTGCTCGCCGAAGGCCATGTTGAGCACCACGTTGGCGGTCTTGCGCCCGGCGCCTGGCAGAGATTCGATCCCGGCGCGCGTGCGCGGCACCTCGCCGCCGAATTCGCTGAGCACCTTTGCCGACAGCGCAATCACGTTCCTGGCCTTGGTGCGATAGAGGCCGATGGTCTTGATGTATTCGCGCAAGCGTTCTTCGCCGAGGTCGAGCATCTTCTGCGGCGTGTCGGCGATCTCGAACAATGCGCGTGTCGCCTTGTTGACCCCGGCATCGGTGGCCTGCGCCGACAGCACCACCGCGACCAGCAGCGTGAACGGATTGACGTGCTCGAGCTCGCCTTTCGGCTCCGGATTGGCCTTGCGGAAACGGCTGAAGACCTCGTGGATCTCGGCCGGCGTCCAAGGTTTGGTAGAATTGGGTCTTGTGGCCTTGAGCGATTTCCTGGCGGGAGCCTTCGGCTTCGCAACTATCGCCTTTGCCTTTTTCTTCGGCACGGACGCTTTGCGCGGGGCCGGCTTGCGGGTGATTTTCGCCATGATCCGGATATACTGAGGGACGATGAGCACAGGCAACGAAATTGAGCGCGGGCGATCTGAAAGCGAGACGGAGCCTCAGATCTTCTCCGCGCTCCTGACGCCGCACCGCTCGCTGAACCGCACCGGCTTCCTCGCCGTGATGCTGTTCCTGAGCGTGGTGAGCTTTGCCACCGGCCTCGCCTTCCTGATGATGGGTGCGTGGCCGGTGTTCGGCTTCTTCGGCCTCGACGTGCTGGTGATCTGGTGGGCCTTCAAGGCTAATTTCCGCACCGCGCGGGCGCGCGAGGAGATTTCGGTCACGACGTCTGAGCTGCGGGTGCGGCGCGTCAGTCATCGCGGCCAGGTCGCCGAATGGACGTTCAATCCGCTCTGGGTCCGCCTCGACATGGAGGTCGACGAGGATTTTGGCATCGAGCATCTCTATCTGATCTCGCGCGGCCACCAGATCCAGATCGCCCGCTTCCTCGGCCCGGACGAAAAAGCAAGTTTTTACAAAGGCTTGGTTGAGGCCCTGAACGCCGCCAAGCGCGGCCCGACCTACAACCCGGTCTCCTGAGTCCGGATCGGAAATCGGGTGGTTTCGGCCCGGCGCCACGCCTACATTTCCAGTCATGATGACACTCGCCATAAATGACCAGCGCCTGGCCAAGCCGGGCTCCCAGAACGCCGCGTTGCGCGATTACGACTCCGTGCGCCGGGCGATCGCATTCATCTCGGAGAACTGGCGCACCCAGCCGGCCATCGAAGCGATGGCGGATGCGGCGGGCGTCACGCCGGATGAGCTGCACCATCTGTTCCGCCGCTGGGCCTCGATCACGCCGAAGGCGTTCATGCAGGCGCTGACGCTCGATCACGCCAAGGGACTGTTGCGGGACTCCGCGAGCATTCTCGATGCCGCGCTCGACTCAGGTCTTTCAGGACCGGGCCGGCTGCACGATCTCTTCGTCACCCATGAAGCGATGTCGCCCGGCGAATGGAAGAACGGCGGCGCGGGCCTGACGCTGCGCTACGGCTTCCATCCCTCGCCCTTTGGCACGGCGATCGTGATCGCCACCGACCGCGGCCTGTCAGGCCTTGCGTTCGCCGATCCCGGTGATGAGAAGGTCGCGCTCGCCGACATGACGCGGCGATGGCGCAACGCAACTTACGTCGAGGATCACGAAGGCACCGCACCGCTCGCACAGCGCATCTTCGACACCAAGCTGTGGCGGCCGGACCAGCCGCTGCGCGTGGTGATGATCGGCACCGATTTCGAGGTACGGGTGTGGGAGACGCTGCTGAAGATCCCGATGGGTCGCGCGGTGTCCTATTCCGACATCGCCTGCAACATCAACAGCCCGAAGGCCTCACGCGCCGTCGGCGCTGCGGTCGGCAAGAACCCGGTCTCGTTCGTCGTGCCCTGCCATCGCGCGCTCGGCAAGAGCGGCACGCTCACCGGCTATCACTGGGGCATCACCCGCAAGCAGGCGATGCTGGGCTGGGAGGCCGGGCAGCTGGGGATGCAGTGAGCTCTACGCGAGATGTGCAGAAGCTGAGCTACAGCAGCATTCAAGAAATGCCGTAATCTGCCAAGCGCTTCTTTGCGGCTTCCACCGTCTCTGAAGAAAATTCGCTTGAGTACTTGATAACTAGTGCCTCTGCGGACAGCTCCTTGGCCATTCCAAACTCGACCAACTTCAAGAAGCCCGTCGAGGGTGTGGGCTTCATTGCCAAGTCGGCCAACGTTTGCCTTACGCCAACTCTGCCTAGTTTCTGACGAGTCCTGCTCAGACGCTTTGTCGTGCCGCTTTCTTCCGACAAGGCTTCTTCCAAGGCTCGCATCACGACCGCAAACTCAGATTCCAGTGGATCGTCAATATTGCGCCCTTCAATTCGGCAAAGCTGGCGAAACGCTGCATGATAAACATCATCGCGCTTTAGGCGCTTAGCGTTCGCCATCCAATTGCGCAGCTTTTTTTTATCCCATTCGTTTGACAGGTCAGGAAGCTGCGCATTCATGGACTACCCCGCCAGATCCAGCTTTGAGGCCACCGTCGAATCCGCGTTGAGCCGGTAGATGATCGGCACACCGGTCGCGAGCTCGCGCTTCAAAATGCCTTCGGGCGAGAGCTTCTCCAGCACCATGATCAGCGCGCGCAGCGAATTGCCGTGGGCGGCGACCAGCGTGCGCTTGCCGTTGAGCACGCCGGGCAGGATCTCCTGCACGTAATAGGGCAACGCGCGCGCCAGCGTATCCTTCAGGCTTTCGCCGCCGGGCGGCGGCACGTCGTAGGAGCGGCGCCAGATCAGCACCTGGTCCTCGCCCCATTTCTTGCGGGCGTCGTCCTTGTTGAGGCCGGAGAGATCGCCATAGTCGCGCTCGTTCAGCGCGAGGTCTTTGGAGGTCGGCAGGCCCTTCTGGTCGAGCTCGCCGAGAATGAGATCGAGCGTGTGCTGCGCGCGCGTCAAGACCGAGGTGTAGGCGACGTCGAACACGAGGCCCTGTGCCTTCAGCTTGCGGCCGGCTTCCGTGGCTTCCTTCACGCCGAGCTCGGTGAGATCAGGATCCTTCCAGCCCGTGAACAGGTTCTTCAGATTCCACTCGCTCTGACCGTGGCGCACGAGCACGAGGAGACGTTCGCTCATTGACTGCTTTCCATTCAGGTTATTGTTGAGGAATGATCTTGGCGGAAAGCCGCTTCACATCTTGCGCTAACGCGGCCCTTCGGGTCCGGTTCATGCTCCGGCTCGCTCAGATGTCTGCGAGACCGAGCACGTCGGCCATGGAGTAGTGCCCCGGCTTCTTGCCATGCGCCCACAGCGCCGCCTTGAGCGCGCCGTGTGCGAACAGCATGCGGTCTTCGGCGAGATGCGACAGCGTCAGGCGTTCGAACGGACCGAGGAAGATCACGCTGTGCTCGCCGGCGACGGTGCCGCCGCGCAAGGAGGCAAAGCCGATGTCGCCCGGCTTGCGCGCGCCGGTGATGCCGTCGCGGCCGCGATCCGAATGCTCATCGAGCGAGATGCCGCGGCCGGCGGCAGCGGCCTGGCCCAGCATCAGCGCAGTGCCCGAGGGCGCATCGATCTTCATGCGGTGGTGGGTTTCCACGACCTCGATGTCGAAGCTCTCGTCGAGTGCCTTGGCGACGCGCTTGACCACCGCGGCGAGCAGATTGACGCCCAGGCTCATATTGCCCGACTGCACCACGACCGCACGGTTGGTGACGCTCTTGATCACGGCGTTGTCGGAGGCCGACAGTCCGGTGGTGCCGATGACGTGCACGATGCCGCGCTCGGCCGCGATCGCGACGTTGGCGATGGTCGCGGCCGGCACGGTGAAATCCAGGATGCCGTCGGCATCTTTCGACATCGCCCAGAGGTCGGCCGAGAGTTTGACGCCGTTGGCCGGCAGGCCCGCGAGTACGCCGGCATCCTTGCCGAGCAGCTCCGAGCCGGGCGCCTCCAGGGCTCCCGCCAGCACCGCGCCTTCGGTGTCGGCAATCGCTCGTGCCAGCGCCCGGCCCATCCGGCCGCCTGCCCCAGCAACAATCAAACGCATATCGGACATGGTTCACCCTCTCCACGCCCTATAGCGGGAGCGGGCCGTTCCGGCAACCGATCAGGCCTTCAAAAGGCCCGTGGCGCGGGTCTCCCCAAGCACAGATGCAACGCTAGAGCATGAGCTCCAGGTCTTTCCTGAGCACGATCTGACCATCGCGCTCGACAACATAAGTGGCCTTGTAGGAGCCGCGTTCCCAACCCCCGGGAGGTCGCTTCTTCCCCGCAAAGAGCATGAATTGCGCCTTGTTGGCCTGAAGTGGTGCAGACCGATTTTCCGCGATGACGTTCTCGAGGGGATCCTTGATGACCAGCCATTGCGCATCGCCCGCCTTCAGCCCGATGGCCCGCACGAACGCGACGATCGCCATCGAACCGGCGGACGGCTTTTGGCTCTCGGCACTGCCGTCCTCGATGAGTTCCATCGTGACCGGCCCCGTCGTAAAGCCCGCATTGAGGATGGCTCGTTCCTGGTACTCGAGTTTCGGGCGGAGGGCAGCAAGCCAGAGCGATTGACCGCCCTCGCAAGACTCGGGGCGAACACCATACGCAAAGGGATCGACCACCGCGCCATTGTGCCTCACGGTGAAATGCAGGTGAGGATACTCCGTGAGGCCGGAGAGCCCGACACGGCCGATCGGCTGTCCGAGGTCGACCTTGTCTCCAGGCTTGACCAACACACTGCCGGCGGCGAGGTGGCAGTACTGGGTTTCCCACTGCTCCGGATGTTCGATGACGATGCCATTGCCACATTCGGCCTCGCGCACCGCTTCGCGTCCCGATTTTGTGAAAGCGCCGTCCGGCGCGTCATTGCGTGTACGAAGAACGCGACCGCCTGCCGCCGCGCGCACGTCCACGCCGGCCTTTTGCGCTGCCAGTGAGGGCAAACGAAAATCGGTGCCGTTGTGGTCGTCATAAGTCAGCGTGCCGCACTTGTAATCTCGCGCCGACCGCGACGGATCGAGATCCGTGTAATTCTGGATGTAGCAGGTGCGGCCAGGCTCGCAGGCAATCGGCAGCGCCAATTGAATGCTCTGGGCATGTGCAGGGAAGCCGGCCCCGGCCAATGCCAAGGCAGCGAACGCCCGGTAGAGAAAACCTGCGCAGCTCATGCGCCTCGACATCGCGGAGAACCCCGTACTCAGTCAGGCGAATGCTTGCCAGCCGTCCGCAATCTCATCGGACCCTCTTCGTCCAATCGACCCTCGGAGGCCGGCCGGCTCACCCAGTTCTCGCGCCTGCCGGCGCCAAAAGGCGACTGGGTGAGATGATACAGAAGAAAGAACTCCGACTGCCGATTGATCCCCAGTTTGAGCATGATCCTCTTGGTGTAGGTTCGCACCGTTGCCTCGGTCAGCCCAAGCTCGGCTCCAATATCGCGAGGGCACTGGAATTGAAGAATCCGGGCGACGATTCTTTCCTCAGCCCAATTCAAGCCGAAGGCAGATGCGATGCAGTGCGCGCCCTGCACGTCATCGAATTGCGGCACGACGATGAGGGCCTGTCCCAGCTTGTCATGCGTTGGAACAGCGCCGATCTTGGCGAAGGCGAATTGCTGACGATCCGTCGAAAGCGGTACCGTAGTGTTGAACCATCCATGAGTCCCGCTCTCGATGAGCACTTTCCCGATTGCCCCCCGCAAGCTCTCGGTCACGGAAGCGCATGAGCCAGCAAGCCTGCCTCCTTCCATCCTGAGCAGCTCGCGCTTGGCAAGCAGCACGCGTCCACCACGATTGACTGCGTAAATGTGCAGGCCCTGGTCCACGACGATGGCGGGAAAGGTCAGCTCTTCGAGCCAGAGTTGCGCATCGACCTGCCCCGGCGCTTGCCGGGCAAGTGAATGAGCAGCCTTCCATAACGGGCGCACGGTATGCGCCAAGCCCGGAATCTCCGATGCCGCAAGCGCGGCCGGTCGCCATCCAGCCACGAACACGACCGTGGTTCGCTCATCGGAAGCAAACCTGCCAATGACTGAATGACTCTTTACCGGGGGTTCCGCGCCGATCAACTTGCGGACGAAGGAGGTCCGGGAATTGATCGGCTCGAGCGAGGCGACGTCCTCGGCTGTACCCTTGCGCGCAAATCGCTCAACCATCGCCGCGCATGACGGATCGGCAGGAGCATCTCCGATCCTGGCTTCTTCCAGCCCGGAGGCGGATAGCATGGCTACGTAGCAGCTCCGGCAGCCGAGCAATTCCGCCATGGCCTTCGCGAAATATTCCATTGCGGCCTGTTGCGGGCGTGGCTCCGGACAAGACCCAGACGGACCGCATCTGTCATTGCCTTGCTTCGAGGCGCGCTCGACGCAATCGGAACGAAAATCATCCTGTGCGGAAGGTAGTGCCTTACTGCACTCATGCACGGTCGCCTCCCTCATAGGCCGGCCCACCCCTTACCAGCGCTTAATTCTCCCTGAACGCACGGTTGATCCGTAACGTCATCGGCTGCAAAAGATATTCCGCAAAGGTTCGTTCCCCCGTCTCGACAAATATCTCGACAGGCATTCCAGGCATCAATGTGGAGATGTAGGAGGCCGTCGGCGCGTTGGGGTCGAGCTCAACCTCGGCCAAATAGGAGCTGTCGCCGGAATGGGTGTCGGTCAGTGCGTCTGCCGCAACGCCGACCACCCTTCCCTCGAGCATCGGCCGGCGGCGAATGTTCAGCGCGTGAACCCGCACACGCGCCATCTGTCCGACATAAACCTCTTCCCGATCGGCAGGCTTCAATGTCGCCTCGATGACAAGCCGATCTTGCATCGGAACGATTTCCAAAAGGGTTTCCCGAGGTCCAAGCACGGCATTGAGGTCCCTGCTGTTGAGGCCAACGATTCTTCCACTTTCCGGGGCACGCAATTCAGACCGGACAAGCTGGGCACGCAACGCGGCAATTCGATGTCTGAGGTCGCCGATCTCCTCGCTCGTCGCATGCCGCTGCTTGGCGATATCCTGATTTTGGTTGAACCCCAGTTGCCGGCGTCTGTCCTGCAACTCCGCGATCTTGCCCTGCATCTCCGAGATTGACGCGGCATTGCGATCGACCTGTCCGGTGGCCTCGGCTTCGGCGCGTTGCAAGGCCAGCAAACGTGGTTTCCGGGCGAGGCCCTTTGCGAGGAGATAACTCGTGTCGGCGATTTCTTCCCGCAACAGCTTGAGTTGCTGTTCAAGCCCTTGGGTGTTGCTCTGCAGGCCGCGGATGGTGTCCGCGTTTTGCAGCATCTGCTGATCGATCACCTTGCGCTCGTTCTCAATCGCGGCCAGTCGCGCAGCAAATTCGGCCTCCTGGGTTTGAATGGCGATACGTGCGGAGAGACGCGCCGCACTTTCCCGCAATTCGTCCGGAAACCGGATTGACTTCGCACCGTCCTGCTCCGCCGACAGCCGGGCCTCCATCGCCAGATCAGCAAAGAACTTGGTTTCGAGGGAACCAAGGCTCCCTTCGATCTGCGCGGTGTCGAGCCGTGCAATGAGTTGACCGGCTTCGACGTGATCGTTCTCCCGGACATAGATCGATTTGATGATTCCGCCTTCCAGATGTTGCACAGCCTTGCGCTTCGAATGGACCTTGATGAATCCCGGGGCCACGACAGCGCCGCGGAGCGGAACCGTGGTTGCCCACAAGCCGAAGCCGCAAAATTGCAGGACGAGCAATACACAGCCCCATGCGATGATCCGTCGCATGTCGGATCGCGGTTGCTCCGTCGGCCAGGTCTTCGACGGACCGGCAACAGGCGCGGACATCGCGGGGGCATGACCGGTCTGCGTCATGGAATGACCCTCCTGCCTGGCAACCTCTGAGGTTCGACATTGCGCGGGAGCCCTGGCGAACCCGGTACCGGTGCCGGCCGCTGGGCGCGAAGAACATCATATGGCGGTCCGAAGGCGACCTGGTTGCCGTCCCTCAGCAGCAACACGGCATCGGCGATGGTCAACAGCCGCGGCCGGTGAGTGACGATCACCGACGCCGCGCCGCGCGCTTTGGCCGATTGAATGGCGGAGCACAACGCTTCTTCGCCGTCCGGGTCGAGATTGGCATTGGGCTCATCCAGCAGGATCAATTTGCGATCGCCGAAGAAGGCGCGTGCAAGACCAATGCGTTGACGCTGGCCGCCGGATAGCCTGCAGCCGTCGCGGCCGATCTCGGTCTGGTAGCCGGCCGGAAGGGACAGGATCATCTCATGCGCCTGCGCGAGCATGGCCGCGGCGACGATGGCCTCGTCCCGTGCGTATTCATCAAACCCGGCAATGGCTTCGGCCACCGTTCCTTCCAGGAGCTGCACGTCCTGGGGGAGGTAGCCGACGAATTGCCCAAGCTGGTCGGGATCCCAGGTATGGAGTGCTGCGTGGTCCAACCGGATCGTACCGCTGGTCGGCCGATCGAGGCCTGCCATCAAGCGCAGCAATGTGGATTTTCCGGCGCCGGTCGGCCCGATCACGACGACAAGCTCGGACGGCCGGCATTGAAAGGATATGCCCGCGAGAATGGGACGCTGCGTCCCGCCAATCCGGAATGTCACCCGTTCGACCTTGAGCATGCCGGCTGGCGGCGGAAGCAACGTCTTCCGCGGACGCGCAAGCACCGGCATCGCGGCGTTGCAGACCTGCGTCCACGCGTCCTGCGCAGATGCCAACGCGCGCCAGGCCGAGACCAATCCTTCCATGGGCTGCAATGTGCGCGCTATCAGGATCGAGCTCGCGATCAGACTGCCGGACAGCACCTCGTTCTGGAGCACGAGCCAGGCACCGGCGCCGATCGCGGCAATCTGCAGGATGGTCCTGACCATTCGCGCGGCGGCGCTAATCGTGTAGATGCGTTCGCTGGCCCGCACCACCGGAGACAGGGCTTCGTCATTGAGGCTCATGAACGCGCGGATGGCGCCCCGGGTCCAGCCCATCGCCCGCACCACGCTGGAGTGCCGGACGATTCCATCGAGCAACGCCTGCGTCTTCAACGCGGCCTGCGAAGCCTGCGCAATTTCCCCGCGCGCGATCCAGTGGCTTGCAACACCCATCGCCAGCAGGACCCCCACCCCGATCAGGGCTATGACGCCATACCAGGGGTGCAGGAAGAACAGGATGAGAATAAACACCGGGAGGAACGGAGCATCGATCAGCGATGTGACCGTTCCGCTCGACAGGAAAGTTCTCAACTCGCGAAGCTTGACGAGATCGTGCTGCCGGCCGTCGCCGGGCGCCGCACCGGTGATGCTGCCTTCAAGGATGATCGGAGCGAGGCAGTGCTCGAACCCGACCGCGAACCGGCTCAACAGGCGGTTACGAAACGTGTCGAAGGCGGCGCTGAAGGCGAGAGCGCCGACGGCGATGACGGTGAGGCCGACAAGCGTCTCGACGCTTCCGCTGCTGAGCACGCGGTCGAACACTTCGATGGAATAGAAAGGTACGACCAGCAGCAGCAGGTTTACGGACACGCTGAAACAGACGATCCACACCAAGGCGAATCGTCCCGGAATCAAGGCCACCAGCAATCTCTGACCAGATGCTGGGATCACACCACGGTTACGCGAATACATAACTTGCCGGCACTGTCACTGACTGAAATGAGGGCGGGGCAGCCTGACAGCCGCCCCGCTACTAGTCGGCGCTAGACAACGTCAACGGCCGTATAACCGGCGGCAGTGTTGATTTCGGCGATCGACTCGAACGGTGTCGCGCCGCCCGTGATGCCATCGAGCTGGATGGCGCCGAAGCCGAAATCCAGCACGGTGTTGGTGCCGTCGTCGTCCACTATCACTGTCGCCGGGTCAAAGCCTGGCGGAGCGTCGACAACAACGGCATCGCCATCGGCAAAGCTGAGATCGGTGACTTCATCGTTGCCGAAGTTCGTAGCTGTGTTGTCGCCGAAATTGTGCGTATCGGTACCAGCACCGCCCGTCAGCACATCATCGCCGAGTCCACCGTTGAGGACGTCGGCGCCATTGCCGCCGGACAACTCGTCATCGCCGTTACCGCCGTTCAGGGTGTCATTGCCGGCGCCGCCCGACAGGATGTCAGCCCCAGCCCCGCCGTTCAGGACATCGGTGCCGTCGCCGCCATCGAGCGTGTCATCTCCGGCGTCGCCGTCGAGCGTGTCGTTGCCGGTTCCGCCGCTCATTTCGTCATCACCGGCGCCGCCGCTCATGGCATCGTTGCCCGCGCCGCCGGCCATCTCGTCGTCTCCGGCATCGCCGAACATCGTATCGTTACCGGCGCCGCCGTCCATGATGTCGTCGCCCGCGTCGCCGTGCATGGTGTCGTTGCCATCGCCACCGTTGAGCGTATCGGCGCCCAAACCGCCGTTCAGGATGTCGTCACCGGTACCGCCGTTCAGCAGGTCATTGCCAAGTCCGCCGTTCAGCGTGTCGTTGCCGGCATCGCCATTCAGAGTGTCATCTCCGAATCCACCGTTGAGTAGGTCGTTACCGTCGCCGCCATTCAAGACGTCATTGCCGGCGTCGCCGCTCAACGTATCGTCGCCGGCGTCGCCCCACAGGGTGTCGGCACCCGCGCCGCCATGAATGTCATCATTGCCGTCGCCGCCGTGGATGCCGTCGTCGCCGGCGTCACCAAAGAGCTGATCAGCGCCGGTTCCGCCATCGATGGTGTCGTTGCCTTGGTCGCCGTGGATGATGTCGGCGCCGGCATTTCCGTTCAGCGTGTCGTCGCCCGCGCCGCCGTTGATCGTGTCGTCGCCGGCGCCACCGGTGATCGTATCGATACCGGCATTTCCATCAAGGATGTCGTTGCCGGCACCACCATCGATGGAATCATTGCCCGCGCCGCCGCTTACGTCATCATTGCCGTCCAGGCCAGTAATGGTGTCGTTGCCTTGAAGGCCAAAGATCTGATCGTCTACATTCGTGCCAGGCAACACATCGTCGCCTGCTGTTCCGATGATCAGTGCCATGATCTTCACTCCCTTTGCATGGAAATGCGCGATGCGGGTCGCCTTGCGGCCCGTCACGGACGTCGCAGATTTCGGGTTGGCTTGATGCCCATCACCGATCGATGTGGGCTCCGATCAAGCAACCTTGGATGAAAGGAGAGCGATCCAGCAATCCCCATTTGGGGACAAAAGAATACGGCAAGCTGGTGGACCCAATGACGGCCACGGTCTTCGTCTCAGGCGCGAACGGCACTCACGCGTTCAAGCGAGTGAGTCCGTCAAGGCGATGCAAGGTGATGTCGGCGTGAGTGCGAGCGGAGATGTCTGCGACGCTCTCTCGATCGCGTACGATGATCGTACGCGCGTGCTGTCCGCGAGAGCCGGATGATGCTCGCGTCAATCCAGGATCGGCTCTCGCGGCAATTCGTCTTCAGGGCTGCGGGCCGTCATAGCCCTCGATGATGATGAGGTCGGCGATGGAGTGCGGCTGGCGCACCTTGATGTTGGCTTGGTATTCCGGCGAGTTGTAGCAGGCGATCGCGGTCTCGTAGTCGGGAAATTCAATCACGACGTTGCGCGAGCGGCTGGCGCCTTCGACGGTGGTGAACTTGCCGGCGCGAACGACGAAGCGGCCACCCCATTTCTTGAAGATCGGACCGTTGGCGACGGCATAGGGCTTGTAGCCCTCGTCGCTGCTCACATCCACGCGCCCGATCCAGTAGCCCTTTGCCATTGTTCTTCTCCCTGCTTGTTGATCTCTATCTAAGCATCATCCGACCGGAAAACCGCTGCGCGGTTTTTCCGAATCATGCGCCGAGCGCCTGCGCGATCTCGGCCTGGATGGCTTCAGCGATCGCCTTGGGGTCGGCGGCTTCCACCACCGGCCGTCCGACGACGAGATAATCGGCGCCCGCGGCAATTGCGCGACCCGGCGTCATGATGCGTTTCTGGTCGCCAGTCGCAGAACCCGCCGGCCGGATGCCGGGGGTGACGAGATGCATCTGGTGGCCGACGATCTTGCGCAAGGCGACGACCTCCTCGGGCGAGGACACCAGCCCGTCGACGCCGAGCACCTGCGCCTGCTGTGCGCGCGCTTCGACCAGCTCGGAGACGCTGAGCCGATAGCCGGCCGCGTGCAGATCGTCGTCGTTGTAGGACGTCAGCACCGTGACGGCGAGAATCTTCAGGCTCGCGCTACCGCGGCCTTCGACCGCGCCCTTCATGGTCTGCGGATAGGCGTGCACGGTGACGAAGGTTGCACCCAGCCTGGCCACGCTCTCCACACCACGCGTGACGGTGTTGCCGATGTCGTGCATCTTGAGATCGGCGAACACCTTCTTGCCCTTGTCGGCGAGCTTGCCGATCAGCGGCAGGCCGCCGGCATAAGCGAGCTGATAACCGATCTTGTAGAAGGTGACGCTGTCGCCGAGCCTTGCGATCATCGCCTCCGCGGCGTCAACGCTGGGCAGGTCGAGCGCTACGATCAGGCGGTCCTTCGGGGCGATCTCGGCTGGCGTCATGTCACCTCACATCATGCGTTGGGAAATGTCGATCAATTGCCGCACCAGCTCCTTCAACGCGGCGATGTCGCCCTCGTTCTTCAGCCTGTCCATATCGTCATAGGCCTGGTCGGCAAAGGCGAGCGTGAGCTGGCTGGCAATCACATTGGCGTGGCAGGAGGTCAGGATCAGCCGCAGCGCCTGGAGCGCACGGGCCGCACCGAGCCGGCTCTGCGAGGCGCCGGCGAGCGCGAAGGCGCGGTTGCGAAACACGTCGCCGCGCGTCTCGTGCAGCTCATGTACGCGGCTGATCCAGTCGATCGCGTTCTTGAGCAGCGGCGGCACCGAGGCGTTATATTCGGGCGAAACGATCAGCACGCCATGATGCGCGACGATCATGCGCTTGAGATTGATCGCGTGCTTGGGCGCGCCCGACTTGGCCTGGAGATCGCCGTCATAGATCGGCAGCGGAAAATCGGCGAGCGAGATGCGGGTGACGTCGACGCCGGCCTGGGCGAATTCATAGGCGGCGACCGCCGCCAGCTTCGCATTGTGCGAGCCGGTGCGCAGCGAGCCGGGAATGACCAGGATTTTGGGTGCGGACATCCACTTCCATGCGTTCGGCGAAACGAGTCCGCCGCGCAAAAGGGAATGCCGACGGAATTAGTCCTTGCGATACACCCAGACGCGGGCCGGCGGAAGGTTCATCCAGATCCGTTCCGAGGCCTCTGTGGACACGCCGGGCAGCGATTTCGGGATCGGCGGCACCACCGCATAGGTGAACTGCACGAAGGGCGCGCCCGGGGTCAGCGCCGCGAAGGCGTCGCGGACCAGCCGGAGCCGCGTCAGCATCGGTTTTGTCACGAGCGGAAGGCCGGAGACGACGGCGGAGGCCGGCGCGCTGAGCACGTTCCAGAGCGTGTCGCGCAGGCGATAAGCATCGCCCTGCACCACCTTGGCTTGCGGATAGCGGTCGCGCAGCAAGGCGCAGAAGCCGGGATTGTATTCGACGAGGACGAGGCGCTTCTGGTCGACGCCCCGCTCGACCAGGGCCGAGGTGATGGCGCCGGTGCCGGGCCCGAGCTCGACCACGGGTGCGTCTGAATTGACGTCGACGTAATGCGCCATGGTCCGGGCGAGCAGCTTGCCCGAAGGCATCACTGCACCCATGTGCAGCGGCTTTTCGATCCACGACCTTAGAAAGCGCACCTCGTCGTCGAGACGGGGCTTCTTCAACGCACGCGCGGACGATGGCAATGGCATGTCGGGACCGGACGGGACCGCGGGACCGCGGCGTGTCAGAAAATGGTCATAAACAGGTATAGGCCGAAGGCGATACGGTCAAGACGAGTCAGGTTGCCCGATTACTGAATAGATCCTTGACCTTGGCGAAGAAGCCGACCGATTCCGGCTGGGTATTGCCGGAGGAGAGCTTTTCGAATTCCGCCAGCAATTCCTGCTGCTTCTTGGTGAGATTCTGCGGGGTCTCGACGGCAACCTGGACGTACATGTCGCCCATCTGGCGCGAGCGCAGCACCGGCATGCCTTTTGATGCAATGCGGAATCGGCGGCCCGACTGGGTTCCGGCCGGCACCTTCACCTTGGTTTTGCCGCTGTCGATGGTCGGCACCTCGAATTCGCCGCCGAGGGCGGCCGTCACCATCGAGATCGGCACCCGGCAGTGCAAATCGGCGCCGTCGCGCTGGAAGAGCTGGTGCTGGGCCAGCGACAGGAAGATGTAGAGGTCGCCGGGCGGGCCGCCGCGAACCCCGGCCTCGCCCTCGCCGGCGAGCCTGATCCGGGTGCCGTCCTCGACCCCCGGGGGAATGTTGACCGACAGCGTCCGCTCGCGGGTGACCCGGCCCTGGCCGGAGCAGGACGGGCAGGCATCCTCGATCATCTGGCCGCGGCCCTGGCAGCTCGGACAGGTGCGCTCCAGCGTGAAGAAGCCCTGCGACTGCCGCACACGGCCGGCGCCGCCGCAGCTCGAGCAGGTCTTCGGCTTGGTGCCGGCCTTGGCGCCGATGCCCGAGCAGGCCTCGCAGGTGACCGAGACTGGAATCTCGATCTGCGCGGTTTTGCCGCCAAAGGCTTCCTCGAGCGTGATTTCCATGTTGTAGCGCAGATCGGCGCCACGCTCGCGGCCGCCGCGACCGCGCTGCCCGGCCATGCCGAACAGGTCTTCGAAGATGTCGGAGAAGGAGGAGGCGAAGCCCGCGCCGAAACCGGCACCGCCGCCGCCCTGCTCGAAGGCCGCGTGGCCGAAGCGGTCATAGGCCGCGCGCTTGTCCTTGTCCTTGAGGACCTCGTAGGCCTCGTTGATTTCCTTGAACTTGACTTCGCTGGTGTCGTCCCCGGGATTGCGGTCCGGGTGGAATTTCATCGCAAGCTTGCGGAAGGACGATTTCAGGACGGAATCGTCGGCAGTGCGTTCGACTTCGAGCGTTTCGTAATAGCAGCGCTTGGTGGACGTGGACATGTTGAACTCGGTCTATCCAATCGCGATTCAAGTCGGAGCGGAACAACGTCGCCAGGAGACGATATAGGCAGCCCTTTGCTTCGCGGCAGAGGGCGGCACGGCGACGTTCATCATAACGGCTGGGAATTGATCGATCGTAACGGGGACACGCCCCGCCGAGCCCGACACGACGGCCTCCCCCGTGAGGGGGGAGGCCGGTAGCGCGTGTGGGGTCCAAGCCGTCCGCATCATCACCCTCTTGGGGATCAGGCGGACTTCTTGTTGTTCTTGTCGTCGTCGACTTCGGTGAATTCCGCGTCGACGACGTCGTCCTTGGCCGCATCCTTCTTGGCGTCGGCCTCGGCCTGCTGCTTGTACATGGCCTCGCCGAGCTTCATCGAAGCCTGGGCCAGCGTCTGGGTCTTGGCCTTGATCGCCTCGGCATCGTCGCCCTTCAGCGCTTCCTTGAGGTCGCTGACGGCATCCTCGATGGCGCGGCGCTCGGGCTCTGCGACCTTCGAACCGTGCTCGGCCAGAGCCTTCTCGGTGGAGTGCACCAAGCCATCCGCCTCGTTCTTGGCGGTGACGGCCTCGCGGCGCTTCTTGTCCGCCTCGGCGTTGGCCTCGGCGTCCTTGACCATCTTCTCGATGTCGGCTTCCGACAGGCCGCCGGAGGCCTGGATGCGGATCTGCTGCTCCTTGGCCGTGGCCTTGTCCTTGGCCGAGACGTTGACGATGCCGTTGGCGTCGATGTCGAAGGTCACCTCGATCTGCGGCATGCCGCGCGGAGCCGGCGGAATGCCCATCAGATCGAACTGGCCGAGCATCTTGTTGTCGGCCGCCATTTCACGCTCGCCCTGGAAGACGCGGATGGTGACCGCGTTCTGGTTGTCCTCGGCGGTCGAGAACACCTGGCTCTTCTTGGTCGGGATCGTGGTGTTGCGGTCGATGATGCGGGTGAACACGCCGCCCAGCGTCTCGATGCCCAGCGACAGCGGGGTCACGTCGAGCAGCAGCACGTCCTTGACGTCGCCCTGGAGCACGCCGGCCTGGATCGCGGCACCGATCGCCACGACTTCGTCCGGGTTGACGCCCTTGTGCGGCTCCTTGCCGAACAGCTGCTTCACGACTTCCTGGACCTTCGGCATGCGCGACATGCCGCCGACCAGAACGACTTCGCCGATCTCACCGGCGGTGACGCCGGCGTCCTTCAGCGCCTTGCGGCAGGGCTCGACCGTCTTCTGGACGAGGTCGTCGACCAGCGCCTCGAACTTGGCGCGGGTGAGCTTCATCGTCAGATGCTTGGGGCCGGTCTGGTCCGCGGTGATGAAGGGCAGGTTGATCTCGGTCTGCGTCGTCGACGACAGCTCGATCTTGGCCTTTTCAGCGGCTTCCTTCAGGCGCTGCAACGCGAGCTTGTCGTTGCGCAGGTTGATGCCCTGCTCCTTCTGGAACTCGTCGGCCAGATAACCCACGAGGCGCATGTCGAAGTCTTCGCCGCCGAGGAAGGTGTCGCCGTTGGTCGACTTCACCTCGAACACGCCGTCGCCGATTTCGAGAATGGAGATATCGAACGTGCCGCCGCCAAGATCGTACACGGCGATCGTGCCGGTCTTGGTCTTGTCCAGACCATAGGCGAGCGCGGCCGCGGTCGGCTCGTTGATGATGCGCAGCACTTCAAGGCCCGCGATCTTGCCGGCGTCCTTGGTCGCCTGGCGCTGGGCGTCGTTGAAGTAAGCGGGAACGGTGATGACGGCCTGGTCGACCTTCTGGCCGAGATGGGCTTCCGCGGTCTCCTTCATCTTCTGCAGGATGAACGCAGACACCTGCGACGGCGAGTAGGTCTGGCCGTCGGCCTCGACCCAGGCGTCGCCGTTGGAAGCCTTCACGATCTTGTACGGAACGAGCTTCTTGTCCTTCTCGACCATCGGGTCGTCGTAGCGGCGGCCGATGAGGCGCTTCACTGCGAAGAACGTACGCTCGGGATTGGTAACTGCCTGGCGCTTGGCAGGCTGGCCGACGAGGCGCTCACCGTCGTCCGTCACGGCGACGATCGAAGGCGTCGTGCGCATGCCTTCGGAATTCTCGATGACTTTGGCGTTCTTGCCATCCATCACGGCGACGCACGAATTCGTGGTGCCGAGGTCGATCCCAATGACCTTTCCCATGGTCCTGATATCCTTGTTTTTGCGGCAGGTTGGCTGGGCCCAAGAGGCACCCGCTCCAAACCCCCTAAGATCAAACATCCGCGATATTGCGATGGTTGACGCTCATATAGGAGGGGGGGAGGGGCCCGCAAGGACCGAACGCAAGTTTCGGCCATGAAAACATTGGGTTTTGGAAGATCATATCCGGGCTCAACCGCCCTTGCGGGTGAGGAATTATTAACAGGTTCAGGCGTCAGCCGGCCACCGCCACCGTGATCTGCCCCGCCCTGTTACCGGCGGGCCAAACCCGTTAAAAGGCGGGCGGCCGGACCGCCGCCATCAAGGCGGCTTTGCGCGACAAAGCGGCCCAACGGCCGACCATCGAACGGCCTCAATGTGAACCAATCAGAGTGCCCATGAAGCTCATTCGCCCCCTCGCCGCGCTCGCCGTCCTCGTCGCCACAGCGCTTCCGGCCCTTGCGGCGGATGCCGTTTTCCCGCCCGGCTTGCGCCTCGGCATGGTGCCGCTGGTCGGCCTGAGCACGGCCAAGACGTTTCCGGGCTTCGAGAGCGAGGACGGCAGCGTCAAGGTGCTGATCACCGAGCTGCCGCCGGCGGCCTATGGCGAGGTCGTGAGCGCCTTCAATTCCAATCCAGCCGGCACCGCCGGCGTCAAGCAGGACAAGCTCGAGACCCCCGCGGGTCTTGCCTATTTCACCACGGAAAGCGGCAAGGCCGGCGAGACGCCGGTGAAGCGCTACTCGATGATCGTGCCGGGCGCCGGCTTCTCCGGCTATGTCGCGGTGCAGATCCCGGAGAACGCGACCAAGATCTACACCGACGAGGCGGTGCGGCAGATGTTTGCGAGCGCCGTCACCCGCAAGCAGGTCTCGGCCGAAGAGCAGATCGGGCTGATGCCGTTCAAGATCACCGATCTCGCCGATTTCAAGGACATCCGCACCCTGGCGCCGGGCTCCAGCATCATCCTGGCCGACGGCAATGAGAGCTCGGGCTATGAATCCAAGCCGTTCATGATCCTCGGCCTGATCGGCGCCACCCCGCAGCAGGCCGACGATCGCGCCCGCTTTGCCCAGGAGGCCGCGTTGCAGATTCCCGGCGTGCGCGAATCCCGCGTCACCATGTCGGAGCCGATCCGCATCAACGGCCAGCAGGGTTTCGAGACCCGGATCGACGGCGTCAGCGGCAAGGACAAGACGCCCGTGACCGTGGTCCAGTGGATCCGCTTCTCGAGCGGCGGCGCCTCGCTGCGCATCATCGCCAGCGCCCCGCGCGACCAGTGGTCGGCCGCCTTCACCCGCTTCCGCGCCGTGCGCGACGGCATCCAGCCCAAGGGTTAGTCTCAAGGGTTAGCCCAAGCGCTGGACAGAACCGGCTGCATTTTCGGGCTTCTGTTCGTATACGAACGGAACTAGGCTTCCTTCCATTGGATCATCCTGGAGGGAGGCGAACGATGCTTGATCGACGACAAATCCTCGCGGCGCTTGGGACAAGCGCTCTCGTAGCCCTTGCTCCAACCGCGCTCCTTGCGGCCGCATCGATCAAGCCGGACGATGCCTCCGCGCTGCTCGTGATCGACGTGCAAAACTGCTTCCTGCCCGGCGGCAGCCTCGCCGTGAAGGAAGGCGAGCAGGTAGTTCCCGTCATCAACAAGATGGCGAAGGCCTTTGCGAACGTGGTGATGACCCAGGACTGGCACACGCCAGGTCACATCTCGTTTGCGTCGGTGCACTCCGGCAAGAAGCCGTTCGAGACCGTCGATCTCCCTTACGGCAAGCAGGTGCTGTGGCCCGATCATTGCGTGCAGGGCACCGATGGCGCTGCGCTGTCGAAGGATCTCGCGATCCCGCATGCCGAGCTCATCATCCGCAAGGGTTTTCGCAAGGACGTCGACAGCTATTCGGCCTTCCTGGAGGCCGACGGCAAGACCTCGACGGGCCTCGCCGGTTACCTGAAGGGCCGCAAGATCAAGCGCGTCTTCGTCGCCGGCCTCGCGACAGACTTCTGCGTCGCCTGGACCGCGCTCGATGCGCGCAAGGCGGGCTTCGAGGTCTATGTGGTGGAGGACGCCTGCCGCGGCATCGACACGCAGGGTTCGCTCGCAAAAGCCTGGGCCGACATGGCCAAGGCCGGCGTGAAGCGGATTCAGTCCGCGGATATCGCGGTGAGCGCGTAAGCGGCGCGAAAAGCTGCCAAACCCTCATCCTGAGGAGCGTGCTCCTTAGCACGCGTCTCGAAGGATGAAGGCCGAGCTGCAACAGCCGGGCCTGCATGGTTCGAGACGGCGCTGACGCGCCTCCTCACCATGAGAATCGACCAGTGCGCCGCTCAGTTCACTTCGTTGCTGTTCGCAGCCGGCGCAGCCTTGGTGCCGCCCTTGGCGACACCGACCAGCGCCGGGCGCAGCACGCGCTCGCCGATGGTGTAGCCGGCCTGCATGACCTGCACGACGGTGCCCGCAGGCACCGACGCATCCGGCACCTCGTACATCGCCTGCTGGAAGTTCGGGTCGAACTTCTGGCCCTGCGGATCGAACTTCTTCACGCCGTGCTTTTCCAGCGCGTTGAGCAGCGAGCGCTCGGTGAGCTCGACGCCCTCGATCAGCGAGGTCAGGCCCGGATCGGCCGCGGCACGGGCCTCGGCCGGAACGGCATCGAGCGCACGCTGGAGATTGTCGGCGATGTCGAGCACGTCACGGGCAAAGCCGGTGATGCCGTAGAGGCGGGCATCGGCGACCTCCTTGGTGGTGCGCTTGCGCAGATTTTCCATCTCTGCCAGCGTCCGCAGCATGCGGTCGCGCGCCTCGGCGGCTTCCTTCTGCAACAGCTCGACCGAGCCGGGCTCCGGATCGTCGGGCATGATGTAGGGTTTTGACACCACCGGCTCGTCGGTCGGTGGGGTCGTGTCGTCGGGCTGCCGGTCTCGATCGGTCATCGGCTCTCTTCTCGAACTCGTCTCAAGGGATTGTTGGCCCGGATATCGTGCCTATGCTCACGAAAATCAAGCGCCCGTGATCGGAGGAAACGCCGATCAGCCCCCCAGGAGGCGGCTGACGATGCGCGCGGCGTAGTCCACGGTCGGGATCACGCGGGCATAATTCAGCCGCGTCGGCCCGATCACGCCCAAAACGCCGACGATGTGGCCGGCGGCATCCCGATACGGCGAGATGATCGTGGAGGAGCCCGACAAGGAAAACAGTTTGTTCTCCGAACCGATGAAGATCCGCACGCCCTCGGCGGTCTCGGCGCGCCCCAGAAGGTCGATCACGCCGCGCTTGGTCTCGAGATCGTCGAACAGCAGGCGAACGCGCTCGAGATCCTCCAACGCGTGCAGATCTTCGAGCAGGTTGGCGTGACCGCGGACGATCAGCTGGCGGTCCTCGTTCTCGCCGCCGGACCAGCTCGCAATCCCCGCCGAAATCACCTTCTGCGTCAGCTGATCGAGCTCGGCGCGGGCTTCGCCGAGCGCGGTTTCGAGCTCGAGCCGCGCCTCGGCCAGCGTGCGGCCGCGGATCCGCGCGTTGAGGAAATTACCGGCTTCCGTGAGCGCCGAGGAGGGAACTCCCGGCGGCAGCGACAGCACGCGGTTTTCGACCTGACCGTCCTCGCCGACCAGGATCACCAGCGCTTTCTCGGGTTCCAGCCGGACGAATTCGATGTGTTTCAGCCGCGCATTGGATTTCGGGGTCAGCACGACCGCTGCGGCGCGGGTGAGACCGGACAGCCGCGTCAGCGCCTCCGACAGCGCCGCCTCGACCGATTGGGCGTGACCCACCGACGTCAACTGGCTCTGGATCGACTGCCGCTCGGCGTCATTGAGGTCGCCGACCTGCATCAGGGCGTCGACGAAGAAGCGCAGGCCCAGTTCCGTCGGCAAGCGGCCGGCAGAGGTGTGGGGCGCATAGATCAGGCCGAGCTGTTCCAGGTCGGCCATGACGTTGCGGACCGAGGCCGGCGACAGCGGCATCGCGATCAGCCGCGAAATATTGCGCGAGCCGACCGGCTCGCCGGTCGCGAGATAGCTTTCGACAATTTGACGAAAGATGTCGCGGGAACGCTCGTTGAGCTGGGCGAGGCCTGCGCGCGGCGCGATCAGATGGATCGGATCGTGATGGGCCACGGACGGTAACTCCTCTCAGACGCTTATAATTTGTCCATCCCGGAGGGTTCTGACAAGCGTGGCGTTTGCGGGGTGGAAAACCCGGGGTGAAAAAGCCTTGCCGCCCACCCTCACCCCACCTACAAGCACCGCGAATAGCCCTTTTCCGAGAGTTTTGGAGGATTTCCCATGCGGCCAAGCCGCCGTGCGCCCGACGAATTGCGCCCCGTGACGCTGGAGCGCGGCGTGGTCAAATATGCGGAAGGCTCCTGCCTGGTGAAATTCGGCGACACCCATGTGCTGGTCACCGCCACGCTGGAAGACCGCCTGCCGCCGTGGCTGAAGGGCCAGGGCCGCGGCTGGGTCACSGCCGARTACGGCATGCTGCCCCGCGCGACCTCCGAACGCACCCGCCGCGAGGCCTCCGCCGGCAAGCAAAGCGGCCGCACCGTCGAGATTCAGCGCCTGATCGGCCGCTCGCTTCGCACCATCGTCGATCTCGAAGCGCTCGGTGAGCGCCAGATCACGGTTGATTGCGACGTGCTCCAGGCCGACGGTGGCACGCGCACGGCCTCGATCACCGGTGCCTGGGTCGCGCTCGCCGATTGCATCAACTGGATGAAGGCGCGCAACATGATCAAGGCCAAGGTGCTGCGCGACAACGTCGCCGCGATCTCCTGCGGCATCTACAACGGCACGCCCGTGCTCGACCTCGACTATGCCGAGGATTCGGAAGCCCAGACCGACGCCAATTTCGTTCTGACCGGCGATGGCCGCATCATCGAGGTGCAGGGCACCGCGGAACGCGAACCGTTCACACAGGACGAATTCCTCGCGCTGATGGCGCTGGCCCAGAAGGGTATCGCGCGGCTCGTGGACTTGCAGAAACTGGCCGTCGCGTAGTCAATAGGCCCATGCACCGCCGAATCACCGGAAAGCTCGTCATCGCGACCCACAATCCCGGCAAGCTCGCCGAGATGAAGGAGTTGCTCGCGCCTTGCGGCATCGAGGCGGTGTCGGCCGGTGAGCTCGGCCTGCCCGAGCCCGACGAGACCGGCAACGATTTCCGCAGCAATGCCGCGATCAAGGCGATCGCGGCGGCGCAGGCGACCAAGCTTCCCGCCTTCGCCGACGATTCCGGCATCGTGGTCGACGCGCTCGACGGCGCGCCGGGCATCTACAGCGCGCGCTGGGCCGGTCCAGCCAAGGATTTTGCCGCCGCGATGGCGCAGATCGAGCGGCTGTTGCAGGAGCGCGGCGCCACCACGCCCGACAAGCGCACCGCTCATTTCGTTTCCGCGCTCTGCGTCGCCTGGCCCGACGATCATCTCGAAGAGGTCGAGGCGCGCGTCGACGGCACCTTGGTCTGGCCGCCGCGCGGCACCGCCGGCTTCGGTTATGATCCGATGTTCCTGCCCAATGGCCACGATCGCACGTTCGGCGAGATGACCAGCATCGAGAAGCACGGCCTGCCGCCGCTTGGCCTCGGCCTGTCGCATCGCGCCCGCGCCTTCGTGAAACTGGCGGAGATCTGCCTTGAGCCGCGCTAAGCAAGCTTTCGGCGTCTATGTGCACTGGCCGTTCTGCCTGTCGAAGTGCCCCTATTGCGACTTCAACAGCCACGTCCGCCACGCCGCGATCGACGAGGCGCGCTTCGCTTCAGCTTTCGCGCGTGAAATCGAAACGACCGCACAGCGTGCGCCCGGGCGTGAAGTCACCTCGATCTTCCTCGGCGGCGGCACGCCTTCACTGATGCAGCCCGCGACCGTCGGCGCGGTGCTCGATGCCATCGGCAAGCACTGGCACGTCGCCAGCGATGTCGAGGTCACGCTCGAGGCAAACCCGACCAGCGTCGAAGCCACGCGCTTTGCCGGCTATCGCGCCGCCGGCGTCAACCGCGTCTCGCTCGGCGTGCAGGCTCTCGACGATGCCTCGCTGAAAGCGCTGGGCCGCATGCACAGCGCCCGCGAGGCGCTCGATGCCGTCGCGATCGCGCGCCGCTCGTTCGACCGTTATTCGTTCGACCTGATCTACGCCCGCCCCGACCAGACGCCGGCGATGTGGGCCGACGAGCTGCGCCTCGCGATCGACGAAGCGGCCGAGCATCTGTCGCTCTATCAATTGACGATCGAGGAAGGCACGCCGTTCTTCGGCCTGCACCAGGCCGGCAAATTGAAGACGCCGGACGAAGCGGTCGCGCGCGCGCTCTACGACGTGACGCAGGAGACCTGCGACAAGCTCGGCCTGCCCGCCTACGAGATTTCAAATCACGCGCGGCGCGGCGCCGAGTGCCGGCACAATCTGGTGTACTGGCGCGGCGATGAATATGCCGGTATCGGCCCCGGTGCCCATGGCCGCCTCGACATCGACGGGATCAGGCACGCCACCGCCACCGAGAAGCGCCCCGAAGCCTGGCTGATGCGGGTCGAGACCAACGGCCACGGCAACGTCACCGACGATCTCCTCAACAGCGAGGAGCGCGCCGACGAATTCTTGCTGATGGGATTGCGTCTCGCCGAAGGCATCGACCCCGAGCGCTACAGCGCGCTGTCCGGCCGCCCGCTCGATCCCAAGCGCATCGCGCTGTTGCGCGAGGAGGGTGCGATCATCGTGGATGCGACGGGGCGCCTGCGCGTGACCAGCAGCGGCTTCCCAGTGCTGGACGCCGTGGTCGCGGATCTCGCCGCGTAGCGAGCCGCCGTAGGGTGGGCAAAGCGGAAGCGTGCCCACCATTTTCACAGCGTTTGCAGGCAGATGGTGGGCACGGCGCGAAGCGCGCCTTTGCCCACCCTACGGCACCGTCGCCCCGAACTACGCCCCAAAGCTCTTCGGCGAGCCCGCGACCGCCACGCCACCACCCGTCGTCACCTTCATCACGGCGAGGCCGCGCTCGTTGGTGCCATCGGCGCGGAAGCGGAACAGGCCGTCGATGCCGGCGAAGCCGGAAGGGTTGGTGAGCACATCCGGCGAGAAGCGCGTCGGGCCTTGCGTGCGCGCCAGCGCGGCGACGAGGGCGACCGCGTCATAGGCGAGCGTCGCGGTGCGGATCGGCTCGGCACCGTATTTGGTACGGTAGCGGCCGGAGAAGGCGCGGAAGCCGGCCGGGTCCGGCGCGGCGTAGAGACCGCCTTGCAAGTTCGCATTGGCATAGACGCGCGGATTGTCCCACAGGCCGGTGCCGAGCAGCTGGATGTTGCGCAAATTCGCGCCTGCGGCCGTCATCGCATCGGCCACCGCGACGACGGCATCGCCGTCATCGGCGATGAACAGCGCATCCGCGCTGCCGAGCTGCTGGGCCACGGTGCGTGCCGGCGTCGCACGATCGGCGCCGTATTTCTCGAAGGCGACAATGCGGCCGCCGCGCCGCGGCACCGCCGCCTTCACCGCGGCCTCGACGACATTGCCATAGGCATTGTCGGGCACGAGCACGGCAACGGAGCGCTTTCCGATGCTGGCGGAATATTCGACGATTCGGTTGACGTCGGACTCCGGCAGGAAGCTCAGCAGAAAGACGCCGCGGCCGGCAATGCTGGAATCGGTCGAGAACGCGATCACCGAGATGCCGCGCGTACGCGCGACCTGCGCCACCGCCGGCACCGATTGCGCGAACAGCGGGCCCAAAATGATCTCGGCGCCTTCGTCGACCGCCTGCTGTGCCCCCGCCTGCGCCCCTTGCGGGCTGCCGTTGTCGTCCTTGATCAGGAGCTGGATGTTGGGATTCTGGAACTCGGCCAGTGCCATCTCGGCGGCGTTGCGCATCGACTGCGCGGCGAGGCCGGCATTGCCGGCGGCCGAGAGCGGCAGGATCACGGCAACCTTCACCCCGCCGCTGCCGGCGGTGGTGGCCTGTTGCGGCGGGCCGGCCGGCTGAGCCGGGGCCGGGGAGGAGCTGCTGAACGGGTTGGAGAACTGGCTGAGACTCTGCTGCACGCCGGCGCAGGCCGACAGCAAGGGGGCGCCGAGTAACAGGCCGAGTGCGCTCCGCCGGGTCGCCCCCGATAATCGGGAGCCCTGAACGGGAGATTTAGGATCGCGCGGGCCCAGCATCACAACTTCTCTTCTGACCGACCGTCGGCCGGCCGGTCACAACATTCTTTCCACGACACAAGCCGCGGATTCAGGCATATTGTCGGCAAATAGTTAACTAAAACAAAAGGATAATGACCACTTAACGCGGCCACACCTCAAGCCCTGGCTAGCTGTCCACCATCCGTCACCCGCATCAAGGTGGCGTTTCCGCCGCGAATGTGGCGCCGACGCTTCATTCCCTCTGCAATGTGATGCCGGATGGATCACATTCCAGTCCTTCCTCACCCCTGACCTGGCGCGATCTTTTTCCGAGGACCGGTTCCCAGCCCCCGGGATCATGCCTAAGTTCGATTCATTATGCGCGTAAAGCCGAGCCCGATAAATACACCTGAGACGACGGATCCCGCCTCGCGCGGTTTCTCCATCGACGCCCATCGGCTGACGGCGCCGAAGGCGGCGCCGGGCCTCCATCTGGTCGCCACCCCCATCGGCAATCTCGGCGACATCACGCTGCGCGCGCTTCAGACGCTCGCCGGCGTCGACGTCATCGCCTGCGAGGACACCCGCATCACGCGGCGCCTGACCGAGCGCTACGCGATCACGGCCCAGCTCAAGCAATATCACGAGCACAACGCGGAAGCGGCGCGTCCGAGGATCCTGGAGGCGCTGGGGCAGGGCGGCTCGATCGCGCTGGTGTCGGATGCCGGCACGCCGCTGATCTCCGACCCCGGTTTCAAGCTGGTGCGCGAGGTCTGCGCAGCCGGCCATGCGGTCTACGCGCTGCCCGGCCCGTCCTCGGTGCTGGCCGCGCTGTCGGTCGCCGCATTGCCGACCGACCGCTTCTTCTTCGAGGGCTTTCTGCCGACGAAATCCGCCGCCCGAAAGTCGCGCCTTGCGGAGCTCGCCCGCATCGATGCGACGCTGGTGATGTTCGACTCCGGCAACCGCGTGCAGGACACGCTCGCCGAGCTTGCCGAGATCATGGGGACGCGCGAAGCCGCGATCTGCCGCGAATTGACGAAACTGCACGAGGAGATTTCGCGCGCGCCGCTGCAGGAGCTGGCACGCGGAGCGGACACGCTGGAGACGCGCGGCGAATTCGTGCTGGTGATCGCGCCGCCTGCGGCGGACGCGGAGCTGCTGACGCCGGATGCGCTCGACGGTCTGCTGCGCGAGCAGCTCGCCGTGCACAGCGTCAAGGATGCCGTCGCGCATGCGGTCGCGCTCTCGGGCCGGCCGCGCCGCGAGGTCTATGCCCGCGCGCTCGAGCTCGCAAAGGAGCTGAGGGACGGCGATGGCGAAGACTGAGGGCGCGGAACCGAAAGTCGCCTCGCCCGAACGCGTCGCCGCGTTCCGCACCGGCATCTCCGCGGAGAGCCGCGCCGCCGCCTATCTCATGGCCAAGGGCTACCGCATCCTCGCCAAGCGCTACCGTACCCCCCATGGCGAGATCGACATCGTGGCGCGCCGCCGCAACCTGATCGCCTTCGTCGAGGTCAAGGCTCGCGCGACGCTGGATGACGCCGCCTTCGCCGTGACCCCGCGCCAGCAGCAGCGCATCATCGACGCCGCGCAAGGCTGGCTCGTGGCGCATCCCGAGCATGCCGAATTCGAACTGCGATTCGACGCCATGCTGATTGCGCCGCGCTCACTTCCGCGCCATGTGTTGGCGGCATTCGACGCCTCGACCTGAAAGGCAGACCATGAAACTGAACGTCGCCGTCCAGATGGACCCCATCGCCCGTATCAACATCAAGGGCGATTCCACCTTTGCACTGCTCCTGGAGGCGCAGAAGCGCGGCCACGGCCTGTCCTATTACACGCCCGACAAGCTCTCGATGGTCGGCGAGGAGATCGTCGCGCCCATCCAGCTCCTGACCGTGCGCGACGAGCCCGGCAATCACTTCACGCTGGGCGAGCCCAGGCGCGAAGCGCTCAACGGCTTCGACGTGGTGCTGCTGCGCCAGGATCCGCCGTTCGATCTCGCCTACATCACCTCGACGCACTTTCTTGAGCGCATCCATCCGAAGACGCTGGTGGTCAACGACCCCGCCTCGGTGCGCAACGCGCCGGAAAAACTGTTTGTGATGAACTTTCCGCAGCTGATGCCGCCGACGCTGATCTCGCGCGACCTCGACGAGATCAACGCGTTCCGGGATAAGCACGGCGCCGTCGTGATGAAGCCGCTGCACGGCCATGGCGGCGCAGCGGTGTTCCGCGTGATGCCGCAGGACATGAATTTCGGCTCGCTGTTCGACATGTTCTCGGTCACCTTCAAGGAGCCGTGGGTGATCCAGCAGTTCATCCCCGAGGTGAAGCACGGCGACAAGCGCATCATCCTGGTCAACGGCGAGTTCGCCGGCGCGGTCAACCGCGTGCCGGCCGCCGACGACCTCCGCTCCAACATGGTGCGTGGCGGCGCCGCGCAGGAGACCGAGCTCACGCCACGCGAGCGCGAGATCTGCGCGACCGTCGGCCCGGCGCTGCGCGAGCACGGCCTGCTGTTCGTCGGCATCGACGTCATCAACGGCAACCTCACCGAGATCAACGTGACATCGCCGACGGGCATCCGCGCCATCGCGCGGCTCGGCGGACCTGATGTCGCGGCGAAGGTCTGGGACACGATCGAGCAGAAGCGGGCGAAGTAGGGCGCTCACTCGTAGCCCGGATGGAGCGCAGCGAAATCCGGGATCTCACAACGCGCTGCACGAGCCCGGATTGCGCTTCGCTCCATCCGGGCTACGGACATCAATTGAAACACGAGGAAGTACGCTCCTCACCCTGAGGAGCGACTACCGCGCACGCTGCGCGAAGCGCCGATGACTAACCACCCATTCACCATGACGTCGCGCGCATCGTTCGAACGAACGTCCCGCTCTGCGTGAATCTACGGGGCCACTGGCCGACCGGATAACGCGACGTTCACCATCTGCCCAGAACGCGCATCGTCACGGGCCATCACACTCGGCCTCGCAACACCCCTTATACTTTTACTCCCTACTCATCGACGCAGGGGAACCCGCCACGTGCGGTTCGAGTGCCCCGCGTAAGAGTAGAAGCGTATGAACACCGCACGCATTGTCGTTCTCGTCATCGCGCTGGGCGCCGGCGGCGTCGCTGCGTATCTGGCGAGCGGCTTTGACAACAAGCCAGCGCCCGCCCTTCCCGTCGCCGAGAAGCTGCCGACGGTCGAGGTGCTGATCGCGAAGAACGACATCCAACTCGGCCAAGCCGTCAAGCCCGAGGATCTGCAATGGCAGTCCTGGCCGGCGGCGACCGCGAGCAGCGCCTTCATCCGCCGCGACAGCAGGCCCGACGCCCAGGCCCAGATCGCAGGCTCGATCGCGCGCGTGCCGTTGATGCAGGGCGAACCCATCCGCGAGCAGAAGCTGGTGAGGGCCGAGGGCTCGGGCTTCATGGCCGCGATCCTGCCCTCCGGCATGCGGGCCGTCTCCACCGAGATTTCAGCCGAGACCGGCGCCGGCGGCTTCATCCTGCCGAACGACCGCGTCGATATCGTCCTGACGCGGCGCCTGAAGAATCCCGATGGCGCCAACGGCGCGACCGGCGGCAACGACCTGATCCTGTCCGAGGTCATCCTGAGCAACATCCGTGTGCTCGCGATCGACCAGGCGCCGAAAGAAAAAGACGGCCAGAACGCCGTGCTCGGCAAGACCGTCACGCTCGAGCTCAAGCCGGACCAGGTCGCGACGCTGTCGGCCTCGCGCCAGGGCGGCACGCTGACGCTCGCGTTGCGAAGCATCGCCGATGCCAACGCGTCGGAGATTTCGATCGAAGACCTGGCGGCCAAGCGGCCCGGCGGCGTGAACGTGATCCGCTACGGGGTGCAGGCACGGCAACTGACGTCACAGAAGTGATGATGGGGACACCATGAACTACGGGGATGATCGGACGGGCCTGCGCATTCGGGGGAAGCGCGCGCGCTCGTTCTGGACGGGGGCGGTGCTGATGCTGGGGCTGATCGCAGCCCCCGACGTCGTCAGCGCGGCGGATGCGCCGGTCGGCGACCAGGCGCCGATGCAGGCGCCGGATCTCGGCATGTCGCCGGTTTCGACCATCGCGCCTGCACGCACGCGCTCGCTGTCGCTCGGCGTCGGCAAGTCCGTCGTCATCGACCTGCCGCGCGAGGTCAAGGACGTGCTGGTGGCCGATCCCAAGATCGCCAATGCAGTGATCCGCTCGTCGCAGCGCGCCTATATCATCGGCGGCCAGGTCGGCCAGACCAACGTCGTGTTCTTCACCGCCGACGGCCAGCAGGTTGCCGCCTACGACATCGCGGTGAAGCGCGATCTCAACGGCATGCGCACGGCGCTGCGCCAGTCGCTGCCGGGCGTGCAGATCGAAGGCGTCGGCGACAGCGTGATGCTGACCGGCTCGGTGTCGAGCCCGATCGAGGCCCAGCAGGCCGGCGACGTCGCCGCAAAACTCGTTGGCGGCGCTGACAAGGTCGTCAACAACATCGTCGTGCGCGGCCGCGACCAGGTGATGCTCAAGGTCGTCGTCGGCGAAGTCCGCCGCGACATCGTCAAGCAGCTGGGCGTCGACCTCAGCGCCAGCCTGAATGCCGGCACTGCGGTCGTGAACTTCAACAACTCCAACCCGTTCTCGGTCAGCGGCGGACCGATCGTCGGCAGCAACGGGCTCGGCGTGGCCGGGCTCGCCAAGGGCGTCGCCACCGTCAGCGCCACGATGCGCGCGATGGAGAGCGCCGGCGTCATGCGCACGCTCGCCGAACCGAGCCTGACCGCGATCTCGGGCGAATCCGCCACCTTCATCGCCGGCGGTGAATTCCCGATCCCTGCAGGCTATTCCTGCGATCCGGTCACCCATGTCTGTACCACCCAGGTCACCTACAAGAAGTTCGGCATCTCGCTGAACTTCACGCCGCTCGTGCTCAGCGAAGGCCGTATCAGCCTGCGCGTGATGACCGAGGTCTCGGAGCTGTCGAACACGAACGCGATCACGCTGACGCAGGCGGTGTCCTCGACCTCGAGCAACTCGATCACCATCCCCTCGGTCCAGACCCGCCGCGCCGAGACCACGCTGGAAATTCCCTCCGGGGGCTCGATGGCGATGGCCGGCCTGATCCAGCAGAAGACCAAGCAGGCGATCAATGGCCTGCCCGGCGTCGACCAGGTGCCGATCATCGGCGCGCTGTTCCGCAGCCAGGACTTCGTCAACAACGAAACCGAGCTGATGGTGATCGTGACGCCCTATGTGGTGCGCGCGGTCGCCCAGAAGGAATTGTCGCGGCCCGACGACGGCTTTGCGCCGGCCTCGGACGCGCAGACGGCGCTGCTCGGCCGCATGAACCGGCTCTATGGCATCGCGCGCAGCGTCGATCCGATCGAAGGCACCCGCGGCGATTTCGGCTTCATCATCGACTGAGACAGACGGTTTGGGGACCGGGACAGGAAACGGGGCAAGAGGGGACAAAGCGATGACGAAGACGATTGCCGATCGACGTCGCAACCTGCGGATCGCGCTGGCGCTGACGGGGCTTTCCGTCATGCTCGGCGCCTGCAACACCACCGGTGACATCGTCACCCAGACGGTGCCGACCGACTATCGCCAGCGCCACCCGATCGCGGTGCAGGAAGCCAAGAAGTCGATCGTGATCTTCGTCGGCAAGGCGCGCGGCGGCCTCTCCACCGCGCAGCACGCGGACGTCGCGGGCATTGCCAGGGACTGGGTGCGCGAAGGCACCGGTTCCGTCGTCGTCGACGTGCCGAGCGACGCTGCGAATTCGCGCGCCGCGGCGGCGACCTATCACGAAATCCGGTCGGTGCTCGCATCCGGCGGCGTGCCGTCGCGCGCCATCGTCCAGCATCCCTATCGCCCCGAGGATCCCGGACTGCTGCCGACCATCCGCCTGAGCTATTCGAAGATCGCCGCGGTCGCCGGCCCCTGCGGGCTGTGGCCGGAAGACGTCGGTCCGAACATCCTCGACCCCGGCTACAACGAGAACCGGCCGTACTTCAATCTGGGCTGCGCCAGCCAGCGCAACCTCGCGGCCATGATCGACAACCCCGCCGACCTCGAGCAGCCGAGGGCGGAGACGCCTGCCTACACCGCACGGCGCGAGATCGCCTTCGAGCGCTACCGCAAGGGCATGGCGACCACGACCATGTATCCCGAGGCCGAAAAGGCCAAACTCAGCGACACCGGCAAATGACAAGTTTTCACGACGACGAAGAAGCGGACGACCCGCGGCACCCCGAGGACCACATTGCGCCGGTTCCTCGCATCTCGGTACAGGCCTTTTGCGAGACCGAGCAGACGCTCGCCGCGATCACCGCGGCCGGGCAGGATCGCCGTCTCGCCAAGGCGCATCTCACCGCCAAGGGCGGCGGCCTTGCCGCGGCCATCGAAGTCTATGACACGATGCCGACGCCGAACGTCATCGTGATCGAATCCGACGGCACACGCGATATCCTCGAGGGCCTCGACGATCTCGCCGGCGTCTGTGATCCCGGCACCCGCGTGGTCGTGATCGGCAACCCCAACGACACCGCACCCTATCGCGAGCTGGTCCGCCGCGGCGTCAACGACTACGTGGTGGGACCGGTCGAAACCCTCGACGTCGTCCGCTCGATCTGCAGCCTGTTCTCGGCCTCGGAAGCCATCATCACCGGCCGCGTCATCGCGGTGGTCGGCGCCAAGGGCGGCGTCGGTGCGTCCACGGTCGCGCACAACGTGGCCTGGACCATCGCGCGCGACCTCGCGCTCGATTCCGTCGTGATCGATCTCGACCTCGCCTTCGGCACCGCTGGCCTCGACTACAACCAGGACCCGGCGCAGGGCATCGCCAACGCGGTGCTCTCGCAGGACCGGCCGGACACGGCGCTGATGGAGCGCCTGCTCGCCAAATGCACCGAGCGCCTCAGTCTCCTCGCTGCGCCCGCAACGCTCGACCGCGTCTACGATTTCGGCGCCGAAGCTTTTGATGCGATCTTCGACACGCTGCGCATGACCACGCCCTGCATCGTGCTCGACGTTCCTCACCAATGGTCGGGCTGGACGCGCCGCGCGCTCGTCAATGCCGACGACATCGTGATCGTGGCCGAACCCGATCTCGCCAATTTGCGCAACACCAGGAACATGCTGAGCGTGCTCAAGGCGGCACGCCCCAACGACCGGCCGCCGCTGTACTGCATCAACCAGGTCGGCATGCACAAGCGCGCGGAGATCGACGTCAAGGCGTTCGCCAAGACCATGGAGAGCCAGCCGATCGCGGCGATCCCGTTCGACTCGAAACTGTTCTCGACCGCGGCCAATAACGGCCAGATGATCGCGGAGGTCTCCAAGAACCACCGCACCACCCTTCTGTTCCAGAACATGGCGAACCGCCTCGCCGGGCGTGGCGAGGTGAAGAAGCCGAAGCGCTCGCTGCTCGGRCCGCTCCTGAAGAGGCTCAAGGGCAGGGCGGGTCGCGGGTCAGCCCCGCATCGCAAGGTGTCGTAAGGGCGAAAGCGTTTTCGCGCGAAGTGGATACCGGTTCGCGCCAGGAAAACGCGTAAAAGAAGAATCCGGACGAGGGCGGGCTATTTCTCCGCCCGCTGCTGCTTCTTCGCCAGCAACTGCCGCAGCGCCGTGACCTTTGCCGCGGCCTGATCCGGCGGCAGGTCGGCCTTCACGATGGTCTCGGCCTCGGCCTGCTTTCCCTGCAGTCCCACGACGAGCGCCAGATTGGCGCGCACGCGGGAATCGGCGCGATTGCGCTCATAGGCGCGGCGCAGCGTTTCCTCGGCCCGCGGCAGATTGTTCTGGAGCATGTAGGACAGGCCGAGATTGGACAGAACCTGCGGCTCCTCGGGCACGATCTTCAGCGCTGCCGAATAATATTGCTGCGCCTCTTCGTTGCGACCGAGCTGATCGAGCGCGGCGCCTTGCGCCGACAGGATGCGCCAGTCGGGATCCTCAGGCGTATGCGCGCGGCTGAGCACATCGAAAGCCTGCTGGAAATTGCCGCTGTCGGCGAGCGCGCGGCCGTAGCCGGCGAGCAGCGCCTTGTTGCTGGGATGGGCGAGCACGGCCTGCTCCATCACCGCAACCGCCTGGGCGCGCTGGCCGGTCTCGCGTAGCGCCATGCCATATTCGAGCGCGACGTTGGGATCGGAAGGCTTGGCGCGATAGCGCTCGCGAAGCGCGTCCATGTCCGGCTTCGGATCGGCCCTGCCGGCCGTTTCCGACTTGCCACCGAGCGCGCCGGTGATGTCCTCCAGACTCGTGGTCTGGCAGCCGCCGAGGGCAAGCATCACGAGCGCGGAAAGCAGGAATCTCGCCGGCGGAGAGGCAAGGGACGAACGCTTGGGCATACTCTGATCACTCGGCGACTGATCAGTGATGCTTACCGATTAACGCTAAAGTCCAGTTAAGGAACCTGGCCGGTCCGGCTCAATCGGTGAACTCGGCGCCGAATTCGCAGCCGATGCGCCAGCGCAGGCGGCATTGGCGGGAATAATCGGGCGCGAAGATGATGGTGAATTGCGGCGGCACTTCCAGAAACTCCGCCACCACTTTCACGCCCCCATCCGAGATATCCGTGATCGTGCAATCCCTCGGCAGCGAGCCCGCGCCAAAGTGAATCTTGGCGAGCCGAGTGCACACCCGTCGTTCGCTTCTGCGGCGATTTGCAAGCATTTGAATTGTTCACCCGTTAGATCACGGCCCATCCCGCAGCTCTAGGAGTAGCGAACATTCGTTGGGATGTGCTGATGAGAGCCGCTCGCATTCGAGGCGTAGTGTCTGCGTGATGTTTACGACCGGTTAGGGTTTTCCGGGCCCTCGGGTTGTTCTTGTATTGTTCTTGCAAGAAAGATCGGGCTCTGCTACCCCTAATTGTGCGAGAGGGCAGGCTGGTTCGGGCATGGTTCAGCGGGTTTCTACCGTCGCCTTTGAGGGGATCGAGGCCCGCGCGGTCGACGTGCAGGTGCAGGTCGCGCCCGGCCTCCCTGCGTTCGCCATCGTCGGCCTGCCCGACAAGGCGGTGTCGGAGGCACGGGAGCGCGTTCGCTCGGCGCTGATTGCCTCGGGGCTGGCGCTGCCGGCGCGGCGGATCATCGTCAATCTGGCGCCCGCCGACCWGCCCAAGGAGGGCAGCCATTACGACCTGCCGATCGCGCTCGGGCTGATGGCCGCAATCGGCGCGATCCCGCCGGATGCGCTGACCGGTTTTACCGTTCTCGGCGAACTCGGTCTCGACGGCTCGATCGCGCCGGTGGCCGGCGTGCTTCCCGCCGCGATCGGCGCCAATGTGCGCGAGGAAGGCTTGATCTGTCCGGCGGCCTGCGGCTCGGAAGCGGCGTGGGCGAGCCCGGACATCCAGATCGTCGCGGCATAATCGCTGATCCAGATCGCCAACCACTTCAAGGGCACGCAGGTGCTGTCGCGGCCCACGCCGCGCGTGCACGAGGTCGCCGCCTCCCGGCTCGACCTGCGCGACATCAAGGGCCAGGAGAGCGCCAAGCGCGCGCTGGAGATCGCGGCCGCCGGCGGGCATCACCTGCTGATGTAATTGTCTCGGTGCCCATAGTGGGCTATCAGGAGACATCACCATGCACCGCCTCACCACCGCCGTCACCCACCGCATCATTGCCACAGCCATCAAGTGGAGCTGGGCCATCCAGACTGGCGGGGAGCGCAAGCAGGCCCGTGGGGTGCGCCTGGAGGCTTGGGCGGATCGCCTAGCCGTTCGGTGGGGCTGTGCCGATGACGTTTTAGCAACCATCGCCACAGAAACCCTGGACCGCTGAGGAGCGCACGATGGACGCTCAGCAGCAACCCAAAGCCTACAGCTACAAGCGCTTCTCCACGCCCGCGCAGGAGCAAGGGGACAGCTTGCGTCGTCAGACGAAGATGGCACAGGACTGGGCCAGCCGTATGGGCGTCCCGCTCGACACCGAGTTGAACCTTACCGACTGAGGTGTTTCGGCCTACACGGGCGCCAATAAGGACGTGGGAAACCTCGGGGCGTTCCTGCGGGCCGTTGAGGAAGGCACTGTGCCGAAAGGGTCATGGTTGTTGGTTGAGAACCTTGACCGACTGAGCCGCGAACCGGCCTTTGACGCTTCCTACACCATGCAAGGCATCATCCGCCAAGGTGTCACAGTGGTTGACCTCTCGGACGGACTGGGCCGCGAGTACAACATGGAGACCCTACGCAGCAACGAGGGCCTGATGCACCTCATGGCCATGCTGCTATCTTTCGCGCGCGGCAATCAGGAGAGCGCTCAGAAGGCGCGGCGGGTGGGCGAGGCATATRCGAACAAGCGCACGGTCTTTGCCAGTGAGCAGAAGCTCAGCAAGCCGTACACCAAGCGGCTCCCCGCGTGGATACGGTGGAGTGATGAGACAACGGCCTATGAGCTTATCGAGGACCGCGCGGAACGGCTGCGGTGGATGTTTGAATTGGCCGACGATGGCGAAGGGGCCCACAGCATTGCAGCACAACTCAATGAGGCCGGGGTTGACACATGGGGCGCGGGTGGGTGGAAGGCGAAATACTGGCATCGCTCCTATATCCGCAAGCTCCTAACCAACAAGGCGGCCATTGGGGTCTTTGTGCCCCACACGGTGCGGAAGGTTGAGGGCAAGCGAACCAAGGAACGGACACCGCAAAAGCCTATCCTGCACCGCTTCCCTGCCGCCATAGACCGCGAACTATTCGAGCGGGTGAATGCCCGCATGAGCACCACCGGGGCAAGAGGCAAGAACACCAACGCCCCGGTGCAGTCCATCTTCGCCGGGGTGCTCAAATGTCAGCACTGCGGCGGCACTGTAACCCGGGTCAACAAAGGGCAGCATGTGTACCTAGTGTGCTCGGCAGCGCACGCGAAGTCTGGAACATGCAAGTACGAAAGCGTCCCCTACCACGATGCTCAAAGCGAGATGCGTCGGATAATCCACGATGTCTTGGAGGGGGCGCCCCGAGGCAATGACACCGCAGATATGGATGAGAAGATTGAGCAGCAGCGAGTGGTGATCGATGCAGGCGAGGACAGGGTGCGCGAGCTGCTGGAGCTGACTATTACCGATAAGAGCAGGGCTGCGAGACAGGCGTTGAACACAGCGGAACGGGAGCTGGAGGAGGCAGCAGAGAACCTGCGGAAGATGTTGGAACGGCGGGACACCATGACCAGCACCAACGTCAAGTTACGGCTGGCAGCAGTCGAGAAGGCATTCACAGCGGGGACGATTGACACCGAGGAGGCCAACAGGGCCCTGCGGGGCGCGGTGCGCAAGATGGTCATGAGGCCCGCTGAGGGAGCCTTGGAGATACAATGGCACCATGCCGATGAGCCGCAGGAAGTGGCGTTCATCACCAGCCGGTTTGACTGGGACGCCAATCAGATTGAAGAGACGGCGGAGCAATAGCTAGTAGCTAACACCAAGGCGACTGGGGCCTGATGAGCTTCGGTGCGGCCACTGAAGAGTAAGGTTGAGAAGGCGCGGAATGAAGCAGCGAAATACCAAAACTAAAGCGGCGGACAAGGACCCATGGGAAACCACCATGGGAAGACGCCGCATCCGCATCGCAGACATCAGGGAGCCAAGTGACAGCGGGAAGACGGCCACGCAACTCCAAGCCGAGATTGAGCAGGCAGGGCCCGCCACCGTTGAGCCCGCAGAGCGCACCGTTGCGCGCGGGGACATCCATGTTGCCGAGCAAGTGTTCCAGTGGAGGGACAGCGATCAATGGGACCGCCGTAATCATATCCACAGGCTCGCCAAGGCGATCAAAGAACAGGGCAAGCCACTGCCGCACCTGTTAGTCCTACCGGTAGGGCAGCGCTTCTACGTCATTGATGGACACCACCGCTTGGCGGCTTACGACACCGCAGAATGGGCCAAGAGAATACCAGTGAGGGTCTTTCCGGGGGACCTAACTACGGCACGGCTGCTGGCGCTATCCTGTAACGTTAGAGACAAGCTGCCGATGACGACCAAGGCCAAGAGCGCCGCCGCTTGGCAGATAGTGAAAGAGAACCTCGGGGGCCTTACGGCACAGGAGATTGCTGACCGTACAGGCGTTTCGCTGCGACAAGTGAAGTACATGAAGGCGGCTTGGAAGGAGCTACCAGCGGCGCTAGCAGCGGCAGCGAAGGCAGCCGGGAAGGAGCCAGTTGACCCCATGGAGCTGACATGGGCTCAGGCGAGAGACGTATGGCAAGGGAAGACGGCAGCGGCGTTCACTGATGAAGAACGGGAGACATGGAAGCAGCGGAAGGCGCAGGAAATGGTGGACCTGATCCAAAGGACCAATGTTGCCGCAGGGATCATGAGGGACATGGAGGTCGCGGCATTGGCCCTGCAAATGCTCGACGCGGACCTCCCGGCAGCACTCATGGAGCAATGGGCCGGTGACTACTCGGAGGAGATTGAGGAACTAGCTGCCCGCATAGCCATGCCAGACAACGACCCTTTCTAGGCGTGCAAATACTAGGAGTGCATTTTGCACCCTTGGAGCGCTGGGCACAAATGGCCGTAGCGGGGGAATTTAGAAAGCAAAAACAATAGCCTAGCCGATAATAGGTCCGCTTCGGCCATATATGTGCTTACGACCGATGGGCTAGCGTCGGGCGAAGCGTAAACTCCCTGCCAAATCTCCCTGTCGGCCCCTAGGAAGCCCGTGGATGCGTTTGGCGCAAAGCCCAACCGATCCAGCGGTTAGGCGTAAGGGCTACCTACGGACTCCGCTGGGGCCCATAGGGGCCATCGGTGCGAGAGTGCCATGCGGGGCTCTGTTCCACGGGGCAGGGGCCCCAAGAGTTAGCTAAGGGGCCCCACCGGGTAAACCGCTCGCGCCTGACAGCGGCTTAGCCCTTCTTGACACAAGCATCCACGACAAAGGCGCACTGTTCCCCCGCAGTCAGCAATCCGCCTGTAGGACCCTGATAGTTGACTACGGCCACCGCACCATTGGTCATGACAACGTTGACGGTGCAGAACCGCCGCGTTGAAACGGCGGTGCCAAAGCCTGTCGAGTTAGCGCTGCCGTACACTTGGTTGCCGACGCGCGTTGCCTGTCCGGTGGAGCTTATGTCGGCGCTAGCAACCGTTGAGCTGTAGCCGTTACCCGAAGCGTAGGACCAAACCTCGGTTTGACCTTCAGCCGCCTTGCTGGCGGGGGGACCCATGCAGGCGAGGATTTGTTCTTTCGAAAATCCAACCATCTGAGCGCGCGCGTCTTGCGCAACCTGGGCACGCTGTATGGCGCATCCGGCGAGAACCATTGCGCAGCTCAGTATGGTGATATTCCGATTTCTCATGGTCGCCCCCAGTCCCCGACGACATGTAAAAGCAACTGATCCGCGAAGGCAAGGCGCTAGACACTTTTCCGGGTTTGCGTCGGCGCTCTGGCAGCATGAGACAGCGTAATCGCTTTGTTCTGTTGGGCCCGACCGGCAGCGGCAAAGCCGCCAGCACCTCGGCAGCGGCCTTCGGGCTTTAGTCCGCTTTTTGAAATAGGAGCCCCTGTCGAACCTGCCGAGGGCCCCATGGCACCGAGGGGGCCCCTTAGTCCACCTTCTGTCCTCCGTCTAGGAAGCGTTGACAAGAGGCGCGACGGACCGGTGAGAGCCTCGACGAACGGAGCGCGAGTGGGTAGGACGACGCAACCGCTGGAGGAGCCCGCTCGTGTCCCGCTACAGCCAACTCTACATCGACCAAACTGCGCCGTTGCCCGACAGCGCCCGCGCTCGACATCGGCTGGGGAAGCTCATGGAGAACGTGATGCCGGATGGCCACACGATCCACCTCAGCAACTTCCTTGAGAGCGAGCTGGGGATAAAGGTTGGAGCCACCTATCCATTCCATTGGCTCAGGCTGACCGAGAAATGCGCTACCCGAGACTTGCTCGACATAGTCACTTTGACAGCCAGGTATCTCAAGCTAGTTAGCGGGGCGACGCGTTGGCTTGATGAGACGCGCCGCATCTTCTCCGAAGAACGACTGGCCTATGAGATTGACGAAACCGCCGTTGTCCACCCAGCCGTTGACAGGGAGTTCTGGAGGAACCGGCAGGCGACCGTCGCGGGACTTCAAATGCCGCGATACGCGAACAGCCGCGCCGCCTTCGAACGTGTTTCAGATGAACTCGCAGCGGACCCTCCGAACGGCAAGGACGCTTGGAGGGCGACCTTTACAGCCGTTGAGGGGCTCTTCCGGTTGATGTTTCCGTCTGCGACGCAGCTTAACGCGGGAGCAGTCGAGACCCTTTTGGCGCCAGTCGTGCAAAGGCAGTACGCTAACGACCCGGTAGCGCTGCGCGCTGCAACCAAGCAACTTGCCTCATTGAAGGACTGGGTGGACGCATCCCACAACTATCGCCACGAGCCGGGCAGCGAAGAGCCCGTGCAGCCACCGATCGACCTCGCGGTCTTGGCCATCAGCAACGGGACATCGTTTCTACGGTGGCTGATCGTTCTAGATCAAATGTCATCCCCGAGGCCGTGAACTTAACACTGCATCCACTGTGAACGGAGAAGCTCATTTCAATCAAGGCTGCGCCGGTCTCGCAGTCGATGAGCAAAACCGGCGCGTTGCGCTTACGCCTTGGGGCACTCGGGGAGTGACAGCAGGTTGTTCGGCTGCTCCCCATCGGCCGCCGTCTTCAGATACTTGTTACCGAAGCGGCTGAGGGCGACGACAACCCAGACAGGGTCAGCATTGGGCGGCTTGACCCAGAAGTCCCATTGCCTCGTCTCAATCAGGATAATCGCGTCTTCCTGAGTGATACGCCAACCACCACCAGCTGTCCCACCTACGTGGGTGATGCGTTCGTGCGGGTTGTAGCGGTCGCTCTTGTTGATACAGCTAATTTGGGCGGTCTGCGTTTTGACAGTGACGTTCATAATATAATGACCTGTGTCTTGCGAGACAGGCTTGACCACCGGCTGTATCTCCGATTCTATCGGAGTTGCGTAACGACCAATGTCCCGCTTCACCTGTCTCACGGGTTAAGTAGCGGACAAGAACTGCCGAAGCCGTTGAACCTTGCCGGGTTTGGCGGCTTCATTCGTTCAAGTTCCGAACAGGTTGGAGGCTTCGTCCGATTCCGTCAAGCCTTAGTCGCCAGTATCCGGGGTTACCCCTACATATGGGGGATAAGTCGAATAACTCCTTCCTCGGCGTGCGTTAACCCCGCCGTGGGCAGCACAAAGCCGTCCCGGATTTGGTGACGACTGCCCGCCATCGCGAGTTGGGCTGAGGCCGGTGCCCTTTAGGCCCAATATTTGAAGCTGGGGGGTGGGGGACAAATCGAGGAGGGGCCCCTATCCGCAGAAGGGACCCGTAAATTTCCCAGGCTTTTCCATTGACGAAATCACCTGCTCCCAAGCCGGCTTGTTTTAGGTGAGTGAAAGAGCGAAAGCCCCCCTGACAGAGCCAGGAGGGCCCGAGATTTCACTATTGGGGCTAAACGCAAGGCTGGGAAGCATCTCCGCCGAACCGGATCGCCACCTCGATAGTGACGCAAGTTTCGTGGACGGACTGCTCGGCAGCGAGCGCCTTCCGTGCGAGAGCAAGATATTCAGCGCCCGTCATGCCTTGGGCCGGGCTCTGAGCCTGCGCCGCGTCAACGCGGTCCGAGGCGCCATCCGCGTGATTAGGACCTCCGGAGCCGCCCTCACGCAACCAGCTTTCGCTCACCCGATAGAGCTTTGCGAAATCCGCAAGCTTTCCGTCCCTCGGCATCCGGTTGTGGTACTCTAATCCCCAGACACTCTCTTTACTCCTGCCCACGGCAGAGGCCGCTTCAGCGATCGACAGACCACGCTGCTCGCGAGCCTTCTTGAGGCGCTGACCGAGGGTCTCCCCGTCATCGCCTTCGGCCACTGCCCATTTTCCAAGACACTCGCGGATCTCCGCCGACTGAAACTCTGACTGCTGTGCGAGATGTTCGCTGGCTTCCTTTTTCGACATGGGGCGAGGAAGACGCACGAAGACGACATCGGTGTCGCCCTCCTTCCGCAAAATGCCCTCGTACTGGGGCCGATTTGAAAACCGACAATGCATGGTGCCGTTACGGCGAGAAATGCCTGAGAAAAGGTAGGTCCGCTCAATTGCCATGAAACACTCCTGTTTAAATCGTGTGACTATACGCGCGTTCGTAACACTAGTTTCACGTATTTGCAACGAATTGTTTGCGATTACTTCAGTGCTAATTAATGGGAAGCGCTTCGCAGGTTGACATTCAAGAAATGACATGCTCATGATCGGCGCGCCCGGTGCCGGCAAGTCGATGCTGGCGGCGCGCCTGCCCTCGATCCTGCCACCGCTGTCGCCGGGCGAATTGCTCGAAGTCTCCATGATCGCCTCCGTTGCCGGCGAGATCGAGGGCGGCGCGTTGACCGCGCGGCGGCCGTTCCGCTCGCCGCATCACTCCGCCAGCATGGCCGCGCTCACCGGCGGCGGCATTCGCGCAAAACCCGGCGAGATCTCGCTCGCGCATCAGGGCGTGCTGTTCCTCGACGAGCTGCCCGAATTCGATCCGCGCGTGCTGGATTCGCTGCGCCAGCCGCTGGAGAACGGTGAGGTCTCCGTCTCCCGCGCCAATCATCGCGTGACTTATCCTGCGCGCTTCATGCTGGTCGCGGCGATGAATCCGTGCCGCTGCGGCCATGCGTTCGAGCCCGGCTATGCCTGCAAGCGCGGCCGCATCGACCGCTGCACCGGCGACTACCAGGCGCGCATCTCCGGTCCGCTGATGGACCGCATCGATTTGCGCATCGAGGTTCCCGCGGTGACCGCCGCGGATCTGATCCTGCCGCCGGCGGCGGAGGGCTCGGCGGAAGTCGCCGCGCGCGTGGCAGCCGCGCGCGACATCCAGCTCGCGCGTTACGCGGATGCGGGCCTGCCGCATGTTCGCACCAATGCCGAGGCACCGGCCTCAGTGTTGGAAGACGTCGCCAAGCCGGATGCGCAAGGCGCCAAATTGCTGCGCGACGCTGCCGAGACCATGCGGCTGTCGGCGCGCGGCTATCATCGCGTCCTGCGGGTGGCGCGCACGCTCGCCGATCTCGACGGCGCCGACAAGATCGGCCGGCTGCATCTCGCCGAGGCGCTGTCCTACCGCGCACTCGCGGAGGATGTGCGGCAGATGGCCTGATCATTCCGCGCATCAACCCGGCGGTAACGAGTTTCCTTTACGCTCTGCAAACCATAAGGCCCAAGCGCTCCCCTATGAGTTCCACACAGGGCCCGGGCGAGTAGAGTGTCATGTTGCGTTTCAAGATCCTGGCCTCGGTTGTTCCCCTGCTGGCGGCCGCGGTGTTCGCCCGCGGCGAGATCGGATCGGTCTCGCATCCCTGCATCGCACTGGGCGAGACTTCAGTCGAGCTGACATCCCTGTTCTGGACGGCCGGCGTCCATGTCGCCTTCACCGACGATCTGTCGCGAGCCACGGTGCGGGTTCAGATCACCGACGATCCGGACGCGGCGGACTTCGCGGTCGTGGACGACGGTCTCGGCTCCGACACGGATTCCTGTCAGGCCAATCCGGCGACGCGCCTCGTCACGATTGCCACGGAGCCGGTCGACGGCGGCCCGGTGATTTACCTGTCCACCGACGGGCCAGCCGATTACCGCATCTATGTGCGCTCGAAGACCTTTTCGCAGCGCGAGGCCGCGGCGCTGATCGTCGGTGCCAATGGCGGCCACCGCCCGCTCCCGCTCCAGGCCGCCTCGCTCTGAAGCGTTAACACCTCGTCAACCCTGTTTGGAGGCCGAACCAAAGCCTCAAGCTGTTCGCAAGGTCGGCGAGACATCGTCGCAATTGGCGACGCAGGGTTTCGGAGCAAGAGTCGGGGTCGATGGCGATGGATCGGACGTTCCGGATCAAGGTGCGCATGCGCCGCTTCAGGCGACAGCATCCCCGCATCGCGTTCGCGATCCGCTCCTTCATGATCTTCTCGGCGACGTTCGGCGGCGCCTATGGCTTCGTCTCCGGCAGCCGCTCCGAGAACTCCGGCTACGATCCCAATACGTTTGCRGTCGGCGCAAGCTTCCTGTTCGCGCTCGCCTGCCTTGGCCTTGCCACGCTCAGCATGCGGCTGCGCTTCGTCAACAAGCGGATGCGTAAGCTGGCCGCCCACAACGAGACGCTGATCGACCGCAATTGGGAACTGAAGGAGGCGGAAGAACGCGCGCGCAGCCTGTTCGAACAGCAGGGCGACCTGATCGTGCTGCGCGACCACCAGGGCCGCATCACCTTCGCCAACGACGCCTATTGCGCGCTCGCAGGACAGGCGCGCAGCGTGCTGGTCGGCACGCGTTTCGATTTCGACGTGCTCGAGCAGGGCGACAGCGCCCGCGAAAGCAACGGCACGCGCATTCACGACCAGAGGATCACCACCCCGCACGGCGCGCGCTGGATCGCCTGGCGCGAGGGCTATGTCCGTCTCGATGCCGGCCAGCCCGCCGAACTGCAGAGCGTCGGACGCGACGTCACCGACCGCACCGAGACCGAGCGCGCGCTGTCGGACGCGCGCGACCAGGCCGATGCCGCCAACCGCGCCAAGTCGCGCTTCCTGGCGATGGCCTCGCATGAGATCCGCACGCCGCTCAACGGCATCATCGGCATGGGCGGCCTGTTGCTCGACACCACGCTGACGCCGGAGCAGACGACCTATGCCAGGGCGGTGAAAACCTCCGGCGAAGCGCTGATGGCGCTGATCGAGGAGCTGCTCGACTATTCCAAGATCGAGGCCGGCAAGCTCGATCTCGACCAACGCCCGTTCGCGCTCTCGACCATGATCGAGGAGATCACCGAGCTGCTCGCGCCGCGCGCGCAGGCAAAGACGCTCGAGATCGCCGCCTATGTCGACGAGCGCCTGCCGCTCGAGGTCGTCGGCGATGCCGCGCGGTTGCGCCAGGTGCTGCTCAACCTCGCTGGCAACGCCATCAAGTTCACCGCGACCGGCGGCGTCGCGCTGATCGTCGAACCCGGCATCTGGCCGAACGAGATCAGTTTTCTGGTGCGCGACACCGGCATCGGCATCGCCCCCGAGGTGCGAACGCGCATCTTCCGCGAGTTCGAGCAGGCCGACGAGCGCGTCGCCCGCACCTATGGCGGCACCGGGCTCGGCCTTGCCATCAGCGAGCGCATCGTCAAGCGCATGGGCGGCCGCATCACCCTGGAGAGCGAGCCGGGCAAGGGCTCGACCTTCGAGGTCGCGATTCCGCTTGCGCCATCGCAATCCGGCGCGGGACAGACGGCGTTCCCAAGCCCTGACCTCACCGGCAAGTCGATCCTCCTGATCGCCGACGGCATCGAGGCCTCGCTGATCGCGCGGCGGCTGGAGCGCTGGGGCGGACAGATCTGCCTCGTCTCGGATGGAGCCGTCGCAGAGGCGCTGCTGCCGGAGCGCTCATGGCATGCGGTGCTGGTCGATCGTGCGATCTGCGCCGCCATCGCCGACCATCTCGGCGAGGTCGCGCGCAAGCATGCGACGCAGCGGCTGGTGCTGCTGACGTCGAGCTCGCGTCACGAGACATTTTCAGCTTCCTTCACCGGCTTCCTGATCAAGCCGCTGCGCGCGGCTTCGCTCGCGGCGCGTCTCGCGCTGACGCCGGAGGTCGCCTCGCCCGAACTGGCGCCGGAGCCGCCGGCCGCCTCCCCCGCCGGCGTCGTAGCGGCAAAGGGCCTGTCGATCCTCGTCGCCGAAGACAACGAGATCAACGCGCTGCTGATGCGCTCGCTGCTGACCAAGCTCGGCCACCGCGTCGTCATCGCCGTTCATGGCGAGGCGGCGCTGGAATCCTGGCTCGCCGCGTCATCCGCCGGCACGCCCTACGATCTCGTGCTGATGGATATCCAGATGCCGCAACTCGACGGCATCGAGGCGACAAAACGCATCCGCACGCATGAGGCAGCCAAAGGCGGCCACCACACGCCGATCCTCGCGCTCACCGCCAATACGCTGGTGGAGGATCGCTATGCCTGTTTCGAGGCGGGCATGAACGGGTTTCTGATCAAGCCGCTCGATCGCGACAAGCTGGACGAGGCGCTGGCCGGGCTGGCGGCGGCGCGGCATCTGGCGGTGTAGGAAGGTCTCTCCTCCGTCATTGCGAGGAGCCCTTGCGACGAAGCAATCCAGAATCCCTCCGCGGAAAGATTCTGGATTGCTTCGCTGCGCTCGCAATGATGATGTGGCTGCAGGCGTGCGCCAATCACCAATGCCGTAGGGTGGGCAAAGCCAACGGGTCGCGCGAATGCGCGCCCGATGACAGGCTCCGCGTGCCCACCATTCACATTCGACAATGCAGATAGACGGTGGGCACAGCGCGCTTCGCGCCTTTGCCCACCCGACGATACCGCGGCCTATAGCCGTCGCAGCGCCACGCTCGCCACCGTGTGGTCGGCGCCCTTCTTCAGGATCAGCGTCGCGCGGGGGCGGGTCGGAAGGATGTTGTCCTCGAGATTGGCGAGGTTGGTGCGTTCCCAGATCGCGATGGCGGTGGCGGTGGCTTCCTCGTCCGACAACAGCGCGTAGCGGTTGAAGTAGGATTTTGGATTGGTGAACGCGGTGTCACGCAGCGCCAGGAAGCGCTTGATGTACCATTGCCGCAGCGCCGCCTCGTCGGCGTCGATATAGACCGAGAAATCGAAGAAGTCGGAGACCACGGGCACCGCCTTGCCGTCGCGCGGCAGCTTGCCGGTCTGCAGCACGTTGACGCCCTCGACGATCAGGATGTCGGGCTGGTCGATCTCGGCCCACTGGTTCGGCACGATGTCGTAGGTCAGATGCGAATAGACCGGCGCGCGCACGTGGCGGCGGCCGGCCTTGATGTCGGAGAGGAAGCTGAGCAGCAGCGGCAGGTCGTAGCTCTCCGGAAAACCCTTCTTCTGCATGATGCCCTGCCGCTCCAGCACGGCGTTGGGATACAGAAATCCGTCGGTGGTGATCAGCTCGACCTTCGGACGCGGCGACCAGCGCGCCAGCAGCGCCTGAAGCACGCGGGCCGTGGTGGATTTTCCGACCGCGACCGAACCGGCGACGCCGATGATGTAGGGCATCTTGCGGTCGCGGATGTTGAGGAACTGGCGCTCCGCGTAATACAGGCGCTGCATCGCATCGACATAGATCGACAGGAGGCGCGACAGCGGCAGGTAGATGTCCTCGACCTCCTGCAAGTCCAGGCGATCGTGCAGCGAGCGCAGCCGGTCGAACTCGCCGGGCTCCAGCGTCATCGGCGTGTCGTCGCGCAGTCGCGACCACTGCTCGCGCGTATAGACGCGGTACGGATTATACTGCTGCTCGGGTGCGCGGATATCCATGACGCGACCTTTCCGTTGGGATCTACTAACCCTTGCGGGACGCCTTTTCTTCCAATCCGGACATATTCGTCCGCTTGTCCAGCGCGGCCTCGACCTCCTCCAGCTTTACGCCGCGGGCCTTGAGCAGCACAAGGAAGTGATAGAGCAGGTCGGCACTTTCAGCGATCAGATGCGCGCGATCGTTTTCGACTGCTGCGATTACGGTTTCGACTGCCTCCTCGCCGAACTTCTTGGCGCAATGCTCGGCGCCCTTGTCCAGGAGCTTGCGGGTATAGGACGCCTCGCCGCCGGCCGCCGCGCGGGCGTCGATGGTGTCGGCCAGATCGTGGATCGTGAAACGCGACATCGGAATTACTCAGAAACACACAAGGCCACGGAGGCCATTCTCCGCAGGCCTATGTAGCATTTTTATGATCGGGAGTCGTCAGGCATCGAGGCGCATGGCCAGTCCGCGCCGGGCCATGTGCTCCTTGGCTTCGCGAATGGTGAATTCCCCGAAATGGAAGATCGAGGCAGCCAGCACAGCCGTGGCGTGGCCGTCGCGGATACCGTCGACGAGATGATCGAGATTGCCGACGCCGCCCGAGGCGATCACGGGAACGGGAACGCTGTCGGCGATCGCCCGGGTCAGCGGGATGTCGAAGCCCTGCCGGGTGCCGTCGCGGTCCATGGAGGTGAGCAGGATTTCACCAGCACCGAGCGAGACCACTTCCTGGGCATATTCGATGGCATCGATGCCGGTCGAGTTGCGCCCGCCATGGGTGAAGATCTCCCAGCGATCGCCGCCCGGACGCTTGACCCGCTTGGCGTCGATCGCGACCACCACGCATTGTTCGCCGAATTTCTCGGCAGCTTCCTTGACGAACTCGCGCCGCGACACCGCGGCGCTGTTGATCGAGACCTTGTCGGCGCCGGCGCGCAGGAGCGTCTTGATGTCGTCAACCTTGCGCACGCCGCCACCGACGGTCACGGGCATGAAGCAGGCCTCCGCCGTACGCCGGACCACGTCCAGCATGATGCCGCGGTTCTCGTGGGTCGCGGTGATGTCGAGGAAGGTGAGCTCGTCGGCGCCGGCGGCGTCATAGGCGATCGCGGCTTCGACGGGATCGCCGGCATCGCGCAGGTCGACGAAGTTGACGCCCTTGACGACCCGGCCGTCCTTGACGTCGAGGCAGGGGATCACGCGCACCTTGAACATGTGTCAGCTCCTAGGCGGTGCGCGCGTTGCGGATCAAGGTGAGGGCGGCGGCGGGATCGAGCCGGCCGTCGTAAAGCGCGCGGCCGGCGATCGCGCCGGCGAGCTTCCTGGCGCGCGGCGTCAGCATCGCCTTGACGTCCTCGATCGAGGCGAGGCCACCGGAGGCGATCACGGGGATGGAGATGCTGTCTGCCAGCGCAATGGTCGCATCGAGATTCAGGCCCTTCAGAAGACCATCGCGCGCGATGTCGGTGAAGATGATGGCGGCGACGCCGGCGTCCTCGAAACGCTGCGCGATCTCCAGCACCGTCACCTGCGAGGTCTCGGCCCAGCCTTCGACCGCGACCTTGCCGTCACGGGCATCAAGCCCGACCGCGACGCGGCCGGGGAATTTTTTTGCAGCCGCCTTCACCAGTTCAGGGTCGCGCACCGCGGCGGTGCCGATGATGACGCGGGTGATGCCCTTGTCGAGCCAGGCTTCGACGGTCGCGAGATCGCGAATGCCGCCGCCGAGCTGTACCGGGATCTTGATCGTCTTGAGCATCCCCTCGATCGCCTGCGCATTCACCGGCTTGCCGGCAAAGGCGCCGTCGAGATCGACGACGTGGAGATACTCGAAGCCTTGTTCGACAAAGCTCTGCGCCTGGGCTGCGGGATTGAGGTTGAATACGGTCGCGCGCGCCATGTCGCCTTGCTCGAGGCRCACGCACTGGCCGTTCTTGAGGTCAACAGCGGGAAAGAGAATCACGGTTTCCATCGCAAAAAGTTCGAGATCAGGGCCAAGCCGAAACGCTGGCTCTTCTCGGGGTGGAATTGGGTGCCGATGGCGGTGTCCTTCGCGACGATCGCGGTGACGGGTCCACCGTAATCGGCGCGCGCGAGCACGTCCGCCTCGTTGGCGGCGTTGAGGTGGTAGGAGTGCACGAAATAGGCGTGCTGGCCCTTGGGGCCGAGCGGCAGCCTGTCCAGCACCGGATGCTCGCGCAGCAGGTCGAGCGTGTTCCAGCCCATGTGCGGGATCTTCAGGCTCTCGTCGCGCGGCATGATCTTCTCGACGTCGCCGCCGACCCAGTTCAGGCCCTCGGTGATGACGTGTTCCTTGCCGCGGCTCGCCATCAGCTGCATGCCGACGCAAATACCAAAGAAGGGCCGCGCCTTGACACGCACCGCTTCAGTGATCGCCTCGACCATGCCGTTGACGGCATCGAGCCCGCGCCGGCAATCGGCGAAGGCGCCGACGCCCGGCAGCACCAGACGGTCGGCGCCGTAGGCCTGATCCGGATCGCTGGTGACGAAGACCTTTTGCGGAATCTCCAGGCTGCGCGCGGCGCGCTCGAACGCCTTGGCGGCGGAATGCAGATTGCCTGAACCGTAATCGATGATCGCGACGCTCATCTTGACCCTCCCGGTTCTGGAAACAATCCAATGATGCCGCCCGACGGCAGCGGTGGCGGATTCGAGAATTGCTGACCCGGCACATTGCGGGTTGGCGGCGGGCCGCCGCGATCGACGGCCCATTGATCGTTGACGATGCCGCGCTGCTTCTGGCTCCAGCGCTCGAAGAACCGCCGCTCGGCGGTGTCCTCGTCGTCGGAGATGACGACGTCGAGCTGGCGCCACTTGCCGCGCGACAGCGTCCAGCGGCGCAGGCTCGAGGCCTCGAAACCCATCAGCACCGCGATGATCATATTGGCCAAGAAGATCGAGCTGCGGCCAACGCCGAGGCTATGCAGCCCTGCATCGAATGCAGCCAGGAAAATCACCCAGCCGATCAGCGCCAGCCAGAGCCTGTTCCAGAGCAGCCAGAACGGGCCGAGAACCATCGCCCAGAAATGAAAACCGTCGCGCACGAAGACGAACTTGTCAGTCGCGCGCAGATCGGCTCCGGCAGGGGAGGGAGCATGAACTGTGTAGACAGGCATGGTGATGCCCCGTTCCTAGGAATTCAGTGATACCGCAAGCGGCGCGTGCCGCGGGCCGAAAGACGTCAACCGCCGAGCGAGCCCTTGGTGGACGGGATTTCGCCCACAGCCTTCGGATCGATCGCGACGGCAGTGCGCAGCGCCCGCGCCAGGCCCTTGAAGCAGGACTCGGCGATATGGTGGCTGTTATCGCCATATAGGGTCTCGACGTGGAGAGTCACGCCGGCGTTCATGGCGAAGGCCTGGAACCACTCGCGCACCAGCTCGGTATCGAACTCGCCGATCTTGTCGCGGGGGAAGTCGGCCTTGAACACCAGGAACGGACGGCCCGAGATGTCGATGACCACGCGCGACAGCGTCTCGTCCATGGGCATGTGCACGCCGGCATAGCGGGTGATGCCCGCCATGTTGCCGAGCGCCTGCTTGACCGCCTGGCCGAGCGCGATGCCGGTGTCTTCGGTGGTATGGTGATGATCAATGTGCAAATCGCCGACCGCCTTGACCGTGAGGTCGATGCGGGAATGGCGGGCGAGGAGATCGAGCATATGGTCGAAAAAGCCGATGCCGGTCGCGATATTGGACACGCCGGTGCCATCGAGGTTCACGGTGACCTCGATGTCGGTTTCCTTGGTCTTGCGCTTGATCGTCGCGGTGCGCATTGAAAAGCGGTTTCCATTCTGGTTTTGGACCGAAAACGGCGGTCTTTTAACAGTCAAATGACGCCTTCGCTACTGCGGGAACGGCTGGCCGGGCCTCTACTTCTGCCTATGGTGAGCGAAATGGGCCCGGAGCGGCCCGTTGTACGGTCGGTCCCGACCGCCTAAATCAGGTCCGACAACGAGGTATTTGATGCAGGACTCCCAGAACAGCGCGCCGGGCTGGCACGGCACCACGATTTTGACGGTCCGCAAGGGCGGCAAGGTGGTGATCGGCGGCGACGGCCAGGTCTCGATCGGCCAGACCGTGATCAAGTCCAACGCCAAGAAGGTGCGAAAACTCGGCAAGGGCGACGTCATCGGCGGCTTTGCCGGCGCCACGGCTGACGCCTTCACGCTCTTTGAGCGGCTCGAATCCAAGCTCGAGCAGTATCCGGGGCAGCTGACCCGGGCCGCGGTGGAGCTCGCCAAGGACTGGCGGACCGACCGCTATCTGCGCCGCCTGGAGGCCATGATGATCGTGGCCGACAAGGACGTCTCCCTGGTGCTGACAGGCACCGGCGACGTGCTGGAGCCCGAGGCCGGGGTCATGGCGATCGGCTCCGGCGGCAATTACGCCCTGGCCGCCGCGCGGGCCCTGATCGACACCGACAAGGATGCCGAGACCATCGTCCGCCGCTCCCTCGATATCGCCGCCGACATCTGCGTCTACACCAACCGCAATCTGACCATCGAAAGCCTGGCGACCGGCTAGGCCAGACCGAACAGGACATGGCGCCCGCCTACACCTTCCGCCCGATGAGCACGGCCGATTTGCCGCTGATCCGGCGGTGGCTGGGCGAGGCGCATGTGCGGGAATGGTGGGGCGATCCGGACGAGCAGTTTGCGCTCGTGGGCGGCGATCTCGATGAGCGGGCGATGGACCAGTTCATCGTGTTGGCCGGCACCCACCCGTTCGGCTATCTTCAATGCTATCGCCTGACAGCCTGGAATACCGGCTTTGGGCCGCAACCGGAGGGCACCCGTGGGATCGACCAGTTCATCGGCGAAAGCGACATGATCGCGCGCGGCCACGGCTCCGCGTTCATCCGCCAGTTCGTCGACGGCCAGTTGCGGCAGGGCCTGCCACGCATCGTCACCGATCCCGATCCGCTCAACGCACGTGCCGTGCGCGCCTATGAGAAGGGCGGCTTCGTCCGCGACCGCATGGTTGAGACGCCGGACGGGACGGCGCTGCTGATGGTGCGCGAGCCGTGACGCTGATGAGCACGCACGAGAGCAAGGTCGCCGTACCGCCGTTCGCCTGGGTCGGCATCGCACTGCTGCTGCTGGCGCTGCAGGCCTCGATCCTGTTCGCGATGGGACGGGTGCCGATCTGCACCTGCGGCTATGTAAAGCTCTGGCATGGCGTGGTGAACAGCTCCGAAAATTCGCAGCACATCACGGACTGGTACACCTTCTCTCACATCCTGCATGGCTTCCTGTTCTACGGCTTGACCTGGCTGCTGTTCGCGCGCCTGCCCTTCCTACAACTGTCCTGGCCGGCACGGCTGATCGTCGCCATGCTGATCGAAGGCACCTGGGAGATCGTCGAGAACTCGCCCTTCATCATCGAACGCTACCGTGCCGGCACGATCTCGCTGGATTATTTCGGCGACAGCATCGTCAATTCGATTTCTGACAATCTGGCCATGATGATGGGGTTCCTCGCCGCGCGCGTGCTGCCAGTCTCGGTGACCGTCCTGCTCGGGCTCGCCTTCGAGATCATGCTCGCGCTTCACATTCGCGACAATCTGACGCTCAATATCCTGATGCTGATCCATCCGATCGACGCCGTGAAACAGTGGCAATCGGGCCCGCCCATCATCTGACGTAAAATGCGGCTTGTCCCGACCCGCATCTGATCCTAGCTAAGGTCCCATGACAGACTTCTCTCCCCGCGAAATCGTCTCCGAACTCGACCGTTTCATCGTCGGCCAGGCCGATGCCAAGCGCGCGGTCTCGATCGCGCTGCGCAACCGCTGGCGGCGGCAGCAGCTCTCCGGCTCCTTGCGCGAAGAGGTACTCCCGAAGAACATCTTGATGATCGGCCCCACCGGCGTCGGCAAGACGGAGATCGCGCGACGGCTCGCCAAGCTCGCGAACGCGCCGTTCCTGAAGGTGGAAGCGACGAAATTCACCGAGGTCGGCTATGTCGGCCGCGACGTCGAGCAGATCGTGCGCGATCTCGTCGAGGTCGCGATCGCCCAGGTGCGTGAGCGCAAGCGCAAGGACGTGCAGGCACGCGCGCAGCTCGCCGCCGAGGAGCGCGTGCTCGACGCGCTGGTCGGCGCCAATTCCAGCCAGGCAACGCGCGAATCGTTCCGCAAGAAGCTGCGCGCCGGCGAGCTCAACGACAAGGAAATCGAGATCGAGACGCAGTCCTCGGGCGGCGGCATGCCGATGTTCGAGATCCCGGGCATGCCTGGCGCGCAGATGGGCGCGGTGTCGCTCGGCGACATCTTCGGCAAGCTGGGTGGCCGCAGCAAGACGCGGCGCCTGACGGTGGAGAACTCGCACGAGATCCTCGTCAATGAGGAATCCGACAAGCTGCTGGATACCGACCAGCTCACGCTGGAGGCGATCAGCGCGGTCGAGAACAACGGCATCGTGTTCCTGGACGAGATCGACAAGATCTGCGCGCGCGACGGCCGGGTCGGCGGCGACGTCTCGCGCGAGGGCGTGCAGCGTGACCTGTTGCCGCTGATCGAAGGCACCACGGTCTCGACCAAGCACGGCGCGGTGAAGACCGATCACATCCTGTTCATCGCGTCCGGCGCCTTCCACGTCGCGAAGCCGTCCGACCTGTTGCCCGAATTGCAGGGCCGCCTGCCGATCCGCGTCGAACTGCAGGCACTGACCCGCGACGACATGCGGCGCATCCTGACCGAGCCCGAGGCCTCGCTGATCAAGCAATATATCGCGTTGCTGCAGACCGAGGGCGTGACGCTCGACATCACCGCCGACGCCATCGACGCGCTGGCCGACGTCGCGGTCGCCGTCAATTCCACCGTCGAGAACATCGGCGCGCGGCGGCTCCAGACCGTGATGGAACGGGTGCTGGACGAAATCTCCTTCACCGCCCCCGACCGCAGCGGCGAGACCGTCAAGGTCGATGCGGATTTCGTGCAGAAGCACGTCGGCGACCTCGCCAAGAACGCCGATCTGAGCCGGTTCATTTTGTAATTCCGCGCGGCCACGCTATGGATGCGGCGTGACCGCAAATATCCTGCAAAATCCCTGGCGTCTCCTGCTCGCGATCAACGCCGCGGTCATCGTCGGCGTGTTCGTCCACAAGATCCAGCTGCCGCCTTACGTCCCCTACATCCACCTCCTCGTCGACTATCATTTCGGCTTCATCAAGCGCGCACTGATCGGCGCCATCGTCGCGCTGTTCACGGACAAGGTGCCGGTTTGGCTGGTGTTCGCGCTCGGCGGAGCGACGTGGCTGGTGACGCTGGGGCTGTACGCAAGGCTATTCCAGAAAACGTTCGGCTTCACCGCGAGAACGCTGCCGCTGTTCGTCTTCATCGCGGGCTCGCCGTTCTTTCTCAAGAACTTCATGCACACGCTCGGCCATTTCGACATCTATGGCTGCGCACTGGCGATCATCCTGCTGCTGATGCCGGCAGGCTCGTTGCTGTTCGTCGCAACGGCCGCGCTGTTCGCGATCGTCCTCGTGCTGATCCACCACATTCATCTGCTGATGTATGTGCCGACGATCGTCACCATCGTCGTGATCAGGCACTACCTCGCTTACAGCGCCACCAGAGCGAATGTCGCGTTCGGTTTGGTCGCGCTGCTTGGCGTGAGCGCGCTGTTCTTCGCCGCGCAATTCCTGGGAACGATGCCGATCCCGGAAGCGGATTTCGTTGCGTATCTGAAGACCCGGATGGCCGATCCGGCGCGGACCGACCTGCTGCAATTCGCCTACATCTGGTACCAGCCGCTGGCGAAGGAGGTTTCGGATACCTGGGGCCGCCTGCCGCACAACATCCTCGGCGTGCCGGTGTTCGCCCTGCTGATCTGGCTGCACACGCCACTCTGGCGCTATTTCGCCGGCCTGATCGGCGCGCTCGCGGATGACATGCACCGGCGCCTCGTCGTCGCGGCGCTGATCGGCATCAGCCTCGCCTATCTCGTGATGTTCGCGATGGTGTTCGACTATTCGCGCTGGATCTCGAACTGGGCGGTCTGCCTGTTCCTGATCCTGCATGCGGTGAAGATGCTGCCGGCCAAATACAATGCACCGCTGATCGCGTCGGAGGATCAGAAGACAAATATCTTCGGCCTGATCCTCACGCTGATCCCGCGCGTCGGAATCGTCCGGCCGTTCTAATACCTCGCCCGGCGTATCCGCACATAGAGCGCGCCCTCGCCGCCGTGGCCGATATGCGCCTCCTCGAAGCCGACGACGAAGGCGCGGAATTCCGGCAGGCTCAGCCATTCCGGCACCTGGCGGCGGAGCACGCCGCTTTCGCCGCCGCTCCGTCCCTTGCCGGTGATGACGAGCACGAAGGTCAGGCCGTCGTGATGGGCGCGGTGCAGGAAGCCGGTCAGGGCCCGGTGGGCGCGTATCTGGGTCATGCCGTGCAGATCGAGCCGCGCCTCGATCTCACTACGGCCGCGCGACAATTTTGTGCGCTCGCGCTTGCCCAGCGGTGCCAGCGGCGGCATGGCCGGCTTTGCCACCCGCACAGCCGTCGCGGCAGCGATCGGCCGTGGCGATGGCGCAGATCGCGTGGCCGGCGCTGCCGGTGAAGGCTCAGTGCGCGGCGGGGCATGCGCCTTTGCCACGCGATGCTTCCGCAGCGGCTTGACCTGTTTTGCGACCGCATCCCACAGCGCGCGCTCCTCCTCGCTCAGCGCACGGCGGCGCGGCGAGGGACGAGGCTCCAGCACGGGCGGACGGGACGATCGCTTCATTGCTGCCGATGGGGACGATTCTTGACTGGCCGCCGCGGCTCCTGAACGGGCTCTATCACGGGACGCGGCACCGGCAACGGGACCGGATTGGCAACGGCGACGGTCTCACCCTTACCTTGCGCCACGGCTGCGGACGGAGCCGCCGGCTTGGTCTGATCCTTGGCCGAATCCTTGGCAGGATCGGTCTGCGGAAACAGCTTTGCGATCTTCTCCGAGGGACGCGGGTCCGGCACCGGCAACTTCGCGGCGCGCACCGTGGGATCGAGGCCCTTCGGCACCAACATGACGAAGTGCATGGGATGGCGCAGCCGTCCCGAGACGCGGCCGGCATCCGCGCCGGCGCCGAAATAGAGATCGGCGCGCGCGGGACCGATGATGGCCGAGCCGGTGTCCTGCGCGATCATCAGCCGGTGGAACGGCGTCTTGGAGCGTTCGGAATCGATCGGAAGCTCGCCCTCGATGAAGAACGGCGTGCCGTAGACGTGCAGCGCCTTGTCGACCGCGATCGAGCGGCCGGCAGTCAGCGGAATGCCCTGCGCACCCACTGCTTCTTCCTTGTCGGACAGATTGACCTCGCGGAAGAAGATGTAGGAGCGGTTCTGGCGGCGCAGATCCTTGGCGCCATCGGGGTTCTGCGCCATCCACTCCCTGATCTTCTGCATCGACATCTCCTCCTTCGGAATGATGCCGCGCTCGATCAGGACACGACCGACGGCCGTGTAGGGATAGCCGTTATAGGCGTCGTAATTCAGCCGGACCGTGCCGCCGTCGTCGAACTTGATCCGCGCCGAGCCCTGGATCTGGGCGAACAGCAGATCGGTCGGGTCCTTCAGCCAGGCGATCTCCAGCCCGCGGCCGGCGATCTTGCCGTCCTCGATCTCGCCGCGATCGTAATAGGGCACCAGCTTGCGGCGGCCGATCTTGCGATAGACCGGGCCCTTGTTGGGCAGGCTGACCGAGTCCTGCTTGTAGCCGCGCACAAACAGGTTCGACGGGCGACGATAGACCGGCACGTTGAAGGCGTCGGTCTGCGTCCGCGATCCCTCCAGCACCGGTTCGTAATAGCCGGTGACGAAACCGTCGGGTTCGCCGAGGCGCGAGATCCGCAGCGGCGCGAAATTCTCCTCGAAGAAGGTCCTGGCTTTGGCGTCGTCGGTGAGCTCGAGCGACTTGGCGGCCCGGCAGGGCTCGCTCAGCGAGCCGCCAAGCGCCTTCGGTTCGGCCGCACCGGTCTGCGCGTTGATCGTCCGGCAGCTCGCGCGGAACGTCTTGTAGGCGGCCAGATGGTCGTCGTCGCTCCAGCCTTTCACGTCCGTCCAGGTCAGCGGCAGATATTGCGCACCGGGGATTTCGAACGGCAAAGGGAGCTGCGGATAGGGCAAGGCGCGCGGCGGGGCGGCGGCAAGTGCCGGGAGATGATGGTGATGGCTGCGGTAGTGACGCCGCGCCGCTTCGGCGCCGAGCGAAAACGACGACAGCACGACGGCACCTGCGCAAAGCGCCGTCGCGCTGTTCTTCAGGAAATTCTTAATTCGCGCTTCCGGTGCCAACCAGCTTCCAGTTTGGATCGCGAGAGGTGATATCGCGGGCGAAGGTCCAGATGTCGGTGATGTCGGCGACCGTGTCCGCACTACCGTCGACGATATTGCCGCTCTTGTCGCGGGTGGCCGAGATCATCTGCGAGACGAATCGTATGGTGAGCTGAGCCGTGCGGTCCCGCAGCTCGGCGCCGACGAGCTCGGCCTTGTCGATCGAGACGAAACGCGTCTCGGTCTTCTGCTCATACTTCTCGCGTTCCTTGATGGCGGCGTCGAAGCTGTCATAGACCTCCGACGACAGCAGGTCGCGCAACGCGCGGCGGTCGCCATTGGCAAAGGCCAGCACGATCATCTCATAAGCGCCGCGGGCGCCCGAGATGAAATGGCGCGGGTCGAAGGTGGAATCCTTGTCGACGATGGCATCGAGACCCTGGGCGAGCGCGGTGCCCGGCTCGGTCAGGCCCTTCCAGCGGTCGGAGGGCGGAGCCGGCTCGGCGGTCGGCGCCAGCGGGGCCTGGTCGATCACCTTGCCCGGCATGGTCACGACGTTCTTGTCCTGGGCACCCCCCAGCGCATTGCGGGCGGCGGTGCGGTCGAACGGCGGCCGCTCGTTACCCGTCCGCTGTCCCAGCACGCTGCGCAGCCTCAGAAAGATGAAGACCGCCAGCGCCAGGAAGATGATGGTGTAGATGTCCACGTCGTATTCGCTTTCTGGTCTTCGCTGAAAGGGGCCGTCTCGGGTCGTCGCCGGGAAAATCAATCCGGCCAGTAGACCGTTCCATACGGGAACGGCAAGTCTACATCACCATTTTAGGTCCGCGCGTCTGGTCCTCGGGATGTAGGCACGAAATCTTGCCCGGCCAATGGCGCCTTTTGGCACAGCGCCGAGTGTAGCGCGTTTTATGCTTAAGGGGAAACCCGATCCTGCCCGGAAATCGCGCATCTTCAATCGTTTAACGCGCGATTTCGTCAGGAGGGCCGGGTGAACGTCACAATTGCGGGGGCGGCGCGGATACCCGATCCGGGGCCGTTCGTCCTTGTGGAGTGAGGCGGCCCTATGTTAGCCAACCGCCGCGAAATTCAGCCCAAATCGGGTAAGGAGAGACTCTCATGACCAACGGCAACGGCACCCCTCCCGAGGCGGCCCAGGCTGCCCAGCTCAACGTTCTGGCGCAGTATATCAAGGACCTTTCGTTCGAGAATCCGAACGCGCCGACCTCGCTCCAGCAGCAGGGCCAGCCGCCCCAGATCAACATCCAGATCAATGTCAGCGCCATCAATCTCAGCGAAACCGAGTTCGAGGTGACGCTGTCGGTCGAGGGCAAGGCCGAGACCGCCGGTAAGATCATGTTCTCGTTCGAGCTCGCCTATGCCGGCGTGTTCCGCATCACCAACGTGCCGAAGGAGAATTTGCATCCGCTGGTCATGATCGAGTGCCCGCGTCTGCTGTTCCCGTTCGCCCGCGAGATCATCGCGACCGCCGTGCGCGACGGCGGGTTCCCGCCCCTGATGCTGGATCCGGTCGACTTCGTCGGTCTCTATCGTCAGAACATGGAGCGGCAAATGGCCGCTCAGCAGACGAGCGGTCAGGCCTAAACAGCCGGAGGGGCGGCTGGAGCGGGCAGGAACTCGTTCCAGATCGCCTTGTCGCCGAGCGTTGCGATGAAGGCCCGATGGGCCTCGCGCTCGGCATCGGAAATCCGCGGCGCGAGCGGCACGGTCCGCTGCCGCCGCGGCACATCGCCAGCCGCATTGGCGCGAATGTCCTCGCCTTCCGAAGCGAGGAGCAATTGCGATTGCCGCGCCCCGACCAGATCGACATAAACTTCGGCCAAGAGTTCGGCGTCGAGCAGCGCGCCGTGCTTGGTGCGGTGTGAATTGTCGATCGAATAGCGCGAGCAGAGATCGTCGAGCCGGTTCGACACGCCCGGATGCTTGCGCCGCGCCAACAGCAGCGTATCGACAAGCCGCTCGCGCGGGATCGCGACACGTTTGACCTTGTCGAGCTCGGCGTTGATGAAGCCGATGTCGAACGAAGCGTTGTGGATCACCAGCGGCGCATCGCCGATGAACTCCAGAAACGGGTCGACGACCTCGTGGAACAGCGGCTTGGTCGACAGGAACTCGGCCGACAGCCCGTGCACCGCAAAGGCTTCCGCCGGCATGTCCCGTTCGGGATTGATGTAGACGTGATACGTCTGGYCCGTCGGCATGCGGTTGAAAATCTCGACGCAGCCGATTTCGACCAGGCGATCGCCGCGGAGCGGATCGAGGCCAGTGGTTTCGGTGTCGAGAACGATTTCACGCATGATCAAGAGGCCGTGTGAACCGGCGAATCAGGCTCGCCGCTGCGGCATCTTAACGACCTCGGCCAGAATGTGCGTGATTTGGGCGCGCACGGGTTCAAGTCCGTGTGACGTATCCACTACGAAATCGGCCCGCTTGCGCTTCTCGGCATCCGGCGTCTGCTTGGCGATGATCGCATCGAGCTTGGCCTCGTCCATCGTGCCGCGCTCCAGCACACGCTTGCGCTGGAGTTCCGGCGAGGTCGACACCACGACGACCGCGTCGACCCGCTTCTCGCCGCCGGTTTCGAACAGCAGCGGGATATCCAGGACCACGACGGGCGCCTTGGCTGCTTCCGCGTCGGCGAAGAATTTTTGCCGGGAGGCGCCGAGCATCGGATGAACGATCTGCTCGAGCTGCTTGATCGCGGCCGGATCATGCACGACGCGCGCGGACAATTTTGGACGGTCGACCTTGCCGTTCGCGGTGGTGCCGGGAAAGGCGGCCTCGATCGCCGGCGCGGCCTCGCCCTCATAGAGCTGGTGGACGGCGGCATCGGCGTCATAGACGGGAACGCCGGCCTCCGCGAACAATTTCGCGGTGGTGGATTTTCCCATCCCGATCGAGCCGGTCAGTCCAAGGATCCGCATCAGCAGGCAGCCGTTTCTGTCGTTCACACTGCAACTAGCCGTTCGCGCCGCAGGAACGCAAGCAACGGCAGCAGCGGCAGGCCGAGAATGGTGAAATGGTCACCCTCGATGCGCTCGAACAGATGGCTGCCGAGGCCTTCGAGCTGATAGGCGCCGACGCTGGTCGTCACCGCATCGCCGGCGGCGTCGAGATAGGCTGAAAGCTCCGTCTCGGTCATCGGCCGCATGGTCATGCGGGCCACCGAAACATCCTCGAAAACGATCTTGCCATCTCGCGCCACGGCCACCGCGGAATTCAGCGCGTGGCTTTTGCCGGCGAGGTCGAGCAATTGCGTCATCGCCTGTGCGCGGCCTGCGGGCTTGTTGAAGAGACGCTCGCCGAGAGCCAGGGTCTGGTCGGCACCAATCACATAGCTCCCCGGATGACTGGCCGAGACCGCCTTAGCCTTCTCACGCGCCAGCAGCAGGGCGATGTCATGGGGGCCCGAAAGTTTCGAGGCGGCCTGAATGCCGCGCTCGTCGATATCGGCCGTAATCGCCTTGAACTCCAGTCCGGCACTCGCCAGCAGCATCTTTCGCGCGCTGCTCTGCGAGGCCAGTATCAACGGAGTTTCGCCGCGCCAGAGAGACATCGCCGAAACTATCCCGTGGGCCGGTTGCGCTGGCGATCACTGTAGAGCTTCATGATCGCCGCGGCGGTTTCCTCGATCGATCGCCGCGTGACGTCGAGCAGCGGCCAGTCGTGCTTGGCGCTCAGCTTGCGCGCGAACGCGACCTCGTCGGCGACCGCCTGCCTGTCGGTATAGGTGTCGCCGCTGGTATCGGCACCCATCGAGAGCAGGCGGTTCTGGCGCACCTGGATCAAGCGTTCCGGCGTCGCATGCAGGCTCACCACCAGCGGCCGCGTCAGGGTCTCCAATTGTGCCGGCACCGGAATGCCCGGAACCAGCGGCACGTTGGCGGTGCGGATGCCGCGATTGGCCAGATAGATCGACGTCGGTGTCTTGGAGGTGCGTGAGACGCCGACGAGCACCACGTCGGCATCATCGAGGCCTTCAACATGCTGGCCGTCGTCGTGGATCATCGTGTAGTTCAGCGCGTCGATGCGCTTGAAATATTCCGCATTGAGGACGTGCTGCGCGCCGACGCGGCCCGTGGTCGCGGCGCCGAGATAGGCTTCGAACAACTGCATCACCGGCCCGATGATCGACAGGCTCGGAACGTTGATCTGCTTGCACTTGTCCTCGAGCCGGGAGACCAGATCCTTCTCCAGCAGCGTGAACAGCACGATCCCCGGCGCCTCCTCGATCTCGTCGAGCACGCGATCGAGCTGCTTCTGGCTGCGCACCAGGGGATAGACATGCTCGACCGGGGTGACGTTGGCGTACTGCGCCGCGACGGCGCGCGCGACGGTGATCAGCGTCTCTCCGGTGGAGTCGGAGACCAGGTGGAGATGGAAATAATTGTTCGAGGTCGGCACAAAAGCCCTTTGTATGGAGGCGGTGTGGTTTGTGGATTTCTGTGGACCTTAACCCCTCGGAAAGGGTTGCGCGACACCAGGGGCGGGACAAGTGCCAATTTTCTTCACACCACTGCCCATCGGAACAAGTCCGGCGACCCGTTGAGAGGAAAACGGGATTGCGCGGACAACCCCCTTGATAAGCTGCCGACAGAAACGCGCAAGCCTTTGAAGCTGGCCGACTTATCGGAAGCCGCCGGAAGCATCGGGGATATGTTGATGGATGTGAACAAGCGCACGTGAACGTGCGGACGGAATTGTGTGAGTCCTATTCACGGTCACATAGACTCAAACCTTAAGAATCTAAGATTCTAGATTAGAGGAAGGCGCTACGGACGGATAAGTGTGTAGGGTGAGACCTTAACGAGTTCTTACTATCCCCAGCGTTCCCTGCGCTGGACAGAAAGCCGGGCGCAGAAAATGTTCGAAGACGTCTACCTCTGGATCAAGGCGCTGCATGTGATCGCCGTCATCTCCTGGATGGCGGGCATGCTGTATCTGCCGCGGCTGTTCGTTTATCACTCCGAGGCCGAGATCGGCTCGAAGCAGTCGGAAACCTTCAAAGTAATGGAACGCCGGCTGCTCAAGGCGATCATCAACCCCGCCATGATCGTCACATGGCTTGCCGGGCTCTATCTCGCCTGGTCCGGCCACTGGTTCTCTTTCGGCTGGCTGCACGTAAAACTGGCACTGGTCCTGGCGATGTCTGGGGTCCACGGCTTTTTTTCACGCTGGTGCAAGGATTTCGCCGCCGACCGGCGTCCGCGTAGCCAGAAATTCTATCGAATTATCAATGAGGTGCCGACTGCTCTGATGATTTTGATCGTCATCATGGTGATCGTGAAGCCGTTCTAGGCAAGGCTTGCGATGAATCGCTCAGCGCTTCGGCTTGCGGAGTGGAAAGCGATTTTCTATATTGGCGATATCCCACCCAACGCAGGCGGATGTGGTTTTGTCTGAGCTTTCCAGAGGCCGGACACCGCATCAGGTTTGAAGCCTCACCGGCGCTCTCCTTRCCAGACCTGCGGACCTTACCTTCTCGCGTCCGCATTTCAGAGCCTCCTCGCACCCCCTCCCAAGGTTACCCCACAGGACCACCCCAATGCGGGAAATTAAACTCCAGGACCTCAAGTCGAAGACGCCGGCCGAGCTTGTCTCGTTCGCGGAAGAGAATGGGGTCGAGAATGCCAGCACCATGCGGAAGCAGGAGCTGCTGTTCGCCATCCTCAAGCAGCTCGCGATTGCTGAAACCGACATCGTTGGCGAGGGCGTCGTCGAGGTGCTCTCCGACGGCTTCGGATTCCTCCGCTCGCCGGACGCCAATTATCTGCCGGGACCGGACGACATCTACGTTTCGCCCTCGCAGATCCGCCGCTTCGGTCTGCGCACCGGCGACACCATCGAAGGCCACATTCGCAGCCCGAAAGAGGGAGAACGCTATTTTGCGCTGCTGAAGGTCAACACGCTCAATTTCGAAGACCCGGAAAAGGCCAAGCACAAGGTCAATTTCGACAACCTCACGCCGCTGTTTCCGAATCAGCGTTTCCGTATGGAAATCGACGACCCGACGCGAAAAGACCTTTCTGCAAGGGTGATCGATATCGTCGCACCGATCGGCAAGGGCCAGCGCGCGCTGATCGTCGCGCCGCCGCGCACGGGTAAAACCGTGCTGATGCAGAACATCGCGCATTCGATCGCGCACAATCACCCCGAATGCTATCTGATCGTGCTGCTGATCGACGAACGTCCGGAAGAAGTCACGGACATGCAGCGCTCGGTGAAGGGCGAGGTCGTTTCGTCGACCTTCGACGAGCCGGCGGTTCGTCACGTTCAGGTCGCCGAGATGGTGATCGAAAAAGCAAAACGTCTGGTCGAGCATGGCCGCGACGTCGTCATCCTGCTCGATTCGATCACGCGCCTGGGCCGCGCCTACAACACCGTGGTGCCGTCATCCGGCAAGGTCTTGACCGGTGGTGTCGACGCCAACGCGCTCCAGCGCCCGAAGCGCTTCTTTGGTGCCGCCCGCAATATCGAGGAGGGCGKCTCGCTGACGATCATTGCAACCGCGCTGGTCGATACTGGCAGCCGCATGGACGAAGTCATCTTCGAAGAGTTCAAGGGCACCGGTAACTCCGAACTGATCCTGGACCGCAAGGTCTCGGACAAGCGCACCTTCCCGGCGATCGACATCTCGCGCTCCGGCACCCGCAAGGAGGAGCTCATCACCGATCCGCAGGTGCTCAAGAAAATGTACGTGCTCCGCCGCATCCTGAACCCGATGGGCACCATGGATGGGATCGACTTCCTGCTCGACAAACTGCGGTCGACCAAGAGCAATTCAGAGTTCTTCGACTCGATGAACACCTGAGCGCGATGCAGCATGAGATCAGAGGGCGCCTTTGGGCGCCCTTTTTCTTTTTGTGCGGCTTTGCTGCGGAAGAAATGCAGCATGGGGACGGGACGAAAGGAAAATCGGCTCTTCCGGAAGTTGTTGATATCTTTACGTAATGCTGGATGCTGGCTGACCATTTGGTGCCCGGGCGAGGCTGCCTCTGCAGCAAAATGCTGCGCCTTATGTTGCATCGCAATAGAGCCGTTGCTGCGGGCCAGACCGCAGCAAAAGGGGGCGTCGGCATCGCGAGAACGGGCCGTTTGCCTTTTCCCCGCCAGCCGGACAAATAGGCCATGCATCCGCGAGACCAGACCATCTTTGCGCTGTCGTCCGGCCGTGCGCCGAGCGCGATCGCCGTGGTGCGGGTCTCCGGATCGCAAGCGGGGCTCGCGCTCACGACGCTGGCGGGGAGGCAGCCGGCGCCGAGACAGGCTAGCCGCCGGCTGCTCCGCGATGGCGCGGGCCAGCCGATCGACGACGCGGTCGTGCTCTGGTTTCCGGGGCCGGCCAGCGCGACCGGCGAGGACGTCGCCGAATTTCACGTCCATGGCGGCCGCGCGGTGCTCGCGGCACTCATCTCCGCTATTTCTTTTATTCCGAATATGCGCGCGGCCGAGCCCGGCGAGTTCACGCGGCGCGCGTTCGAGAACGGCAAGCTCGATCTCACCGAAGCCGAAGGTCTCGACGATCTCATCCATGCCGATACCGATCGTCAGCGCCGCCAGGCGCTGCGCCAGTTGCAGGGCCTGCTCGGCGATCGCGCGCGCGACTGGCGCGAGCGCATCATCGAGGCGTCGGCGCTGATCGAGGCCGGCATCGATTTTTCCGACGAGGGCGATGTGCCGGCCGAGCTGAGGGCGCCGGCGGTGAAAGCGATCAAAGCGCTGCATGACGAGATCACAAAAGTGCTTGCAGCACAGGGACATTCTGAACGCCTGCGCGACGGCCTGGTGGTCGCGATCGCCGGCGAGCCGAATGTCGGCAAGTCGACGCTGATCAATCAGCTCGCGCGCCGCGAGGTCGCGATCGTCTCGCCCTATGCCGGCACCACGCGCGACGTGATCGAGGTGCAGCTCGATCTCGACGGCTACCCGGTCACGGTGATCGACACGGCTGGCATCCGGGAGACCGACGATCCCGTGGAGCAGGAAGGCGTGCGCCGAGCGCGAGCGCGAGCCGACGCCGCCGACCTCGTGCTGTGGCTGGTGGAGGATGGCCGCGCCGTCGATCCGGGCGGGATGCAATCGCTGGTGAAGTCCGGCCCCGGGCGTGATCAATCGAGCGGCTCGGTCTGGATCGTCCGCAACAAGATCGATCTGGGCGAGGCGGGGGAGGTCGGGCCGCGCGGCGAGTTCGGGATCTCGGCGAGCCGGGGAGACGGCGTTCCCGACCTGATCGACGCGCTCGTGAAATTCGCCGCCGAGTTTKTCGGGACCACCGAGGGCGCATTGGTGACCCGGGCCCGCCAGCGAGATCTGCTGCGCCGGGCATGGGACAGCTTGCGCCGGAGCCTGGAGCTTGTAGAAGACGGCGAAGAGCTTGCCGCCGAAGAGCTGCGCGCTGCGGCCTATGCCTTGGGTCGGCTGTTGGGCCGGGTCGACGTCGAGGACGTCCTCGAGGCCATCTTCCAGAAATTTTGCATCGGAAAGTAGGACTAGTTCTTCATTGTAGAACTAGCGCTTGTTCCAGTCCTTGCGTTTCACGTGAAACGGCAGTGGGATGGGTTCCGGTCCGTTTCACGTGGAACGCGTGATTGTAGTTTCGTAGCCCGGATGAAGCGAAGCGCAATCCGGGACGGCTCCGCAGCCGGAACACCTTTCCCGGATTTCGCTGCGCTCCATCCGGGCTACAAGCTTCCCGCTGTTTCACTGAAACAGGTGGTGGGCGGTTCCGGCCTGTTTCACGTGAAACGCGAGCGGCCCTCATTACGGCTTCTGGGCCCGCAGACTTGGGCGGGAGATTCGATTTCACTGCTCAAGCGGTCTTGGCTATGAACGACGCTCGTGCCCCAAACTCGTCATTGCGAGGAGCTCTTGCGACGAAGCAATCCAGACTGCCTCCACGGAAGGATTCTGGACCCTTGATGATGGTTGGCAGGAAGAACGCCACGCCGTAACTTGCAGCATTCAGGCATCGTCGGCAACAAGCACCTTTTCCTGGGCTGCCCCTCTCCCCAACCCTCCCCCCTTCGCTCCGCCCGCAATGACGGAGCAGACCCATCGCTTGTGCCCTCTCTACTCCGCCCAGAGCCGCGCGAGATCTCGCCGGGAGCTCTCTCCCGGTTAGACCCATCTTGTTTCACGTGAAACAGCAGTCCGCTCAGTGCCGGTTCTACTGTGCATGGGGTTGTTTTCGCGAAAATGCACATAGCCTCCCTGGCCGCCCCGTTTCACGTGAAACAACCGCCTCACCCAGTTTCTACTTCCGGCTTCTCCGCCTCTGCGATAGAAGTCCGCCCATGCGAACAGAGCGAGAGAGTTTCGACGTCATCGTGATTGGCGGCGGCCACGCCGGCTGTGAAGCCGCGGCTGCTTCCGCCCGGATGGGTGCGACGACCGCTCTGGTGACGCACCGTTTCTCCACGGTCGGCGCGATGTCCTGCAACCCCGCCATCGGCGGTCTCGGCAAGGGCCATCTGGTCCGCGAGGTCGACGCCCTCGATGGCCTGATGGGCCGGGTCGGCGATGCCGGTGGCATCCAGTTCCGCGTCCTCAATCGCCGCAAGGGTCCGGCTGTTCGTGGTCCGCGTGCCCAGGCCGACCGGAAGCTTTATGCCGCAGCCATGCAGGCCGCGATCCGGGACACCGAAGGTCTTTCCGTCATCGAGGGCGAGGCGGACGAGCTGATCGTGGTCGAGGGCCGGGTGACCGGACTACGGTTGGCGGACGGCCGCGAGCTTCGGGCAGGGGCTGTCGTCGTCACCACCGGCACCTTCCTCCGCGGTCTGATCCATCTCGGCGAGAAGAACTGGCCCGCCGGCCGGGTCGGCGAGGCTCCCGCGATGGGCCTTTCCGCCTCCTTTGAGCGCGCTGGTTTCACCCTTGGACGGCTCAAGACCGGTACTCCGCCGCGTCTGGACGGCACCACGATCGACTGGTCAGCGGTCGAGATGCAGCCCGGAGACGAGCCGCCGGAGCCGTTCTCGGTGATGACCGAACGGATCACGACGCCGCAGATCCAGTGTGGGATCACCCGAACGACCTCCGCGACCCACGAGGTGATCCGGGCCAACGTTCATCGCTCTCCGATGTACTCGGGCCAGATCAAGAGCTCCGGACCACGCTACTGTCCCTCGATCGAGGACAAGATCGTCCGCTTCGGCGACCGCGACGGCCATCAGATCTTCCTGGAGCCGGAAGGGCTCGACGATAGCACCGTCTATCCCAACGGCATCTCGACCTCGCTGCCGGAGGAGGTCCAGCTCGCGATCCTCGCCAGCATTCCTGGCCTGGAGCAGGTGAAGATGGTTCGCCCGGGCTACGCCATCGAGTACGACCACATCGACCCCCGCGAGCTCGATCCGACCCTCCAGACCAAGCGTCTGCGTGGTCTCTTCCTGGCTGGGCAGATCAACGGCACCACCGGATACGAGGAAGCTGCCGGGCAGGGTATCGTGGCCGGCCTGAACGCAGCTTTGGCCGCGAGCGGCGCCGCCCTGACCGTGTTCGACCGTGCCGATGGCTATCTCGGTGTGATGATCGACGACCTCGTCACCCGCGGGATCAGCGAACCCTATCGGATGTTCACCTCCCGCGCCGAGTACCGGCTGACCCTGCGCGCCGACAACGCCGATCAGCGCCTCACCGAGAAGGGGATTGCGCTCGGATGCGTCGGGAGCGCCCGGACGCTGCATCACCGCGCCAAGATGGACGCCCTGAATGCGGCCAGGGCGCTGTCGAAGTCCCTGACCATCACTCCGAACGAGGCGATCAAGCACGGCCTGTCCCTGAACCGGGACGGCCAGCGCCGTTCGGCGTTCGAGTTGATGGCCTATCCGGACATCGGCTGGAGCCAGGTCCGGGCCATCTGGCCGGAGCTGTCGGCGATCGACCCGGTCATTGCCACCCATCTGGAGATCGACGCGAAGTACGACGTCTATCTCGAGCGCCAGAGCGCCGACGTCGAAGCTTTCAGGCGAGACGAGGGGATGGTGCTGTCGGACGTCGATTACCAGCAGGTCCCCGGTCTTTCCAATGAAGTGCGGGCCAAGCTTGAGAAGGCGCGGCCGTTCACCGTCGGCCAGGCTGGCAGGATCGACGGCATGACGCCGGCGGCGCTCGGCATCCTCGCGGCCTACCTCCGGCGCGAGGCACGGAAGACCTCAAAGGCGATCGCATAGGCGTTTCACGTGAAACAGCGCGGGCCGGGCGGCAGATCGTCATCAGGGAAACCATCGGCAGGTGAGGGCGCGAGCCGTCAATCCGAGCCGACGCCGATCAAACCGAAGATCGACAAGGCCAGCGCCAACGATCGGTCGCTGGACTCCATCATCGCGGCGGACAAGCTCGCGGCGCTCAGGCTCGCCCCCGTTTCACGTGAAACCGAGGAGCGACTCGACCGCTACATCGCGCTGCTCCGCGAGTGGCAGGCCAAGACCAATCTGGTCGCGCCCTCGACCCTGCCGCAGCTCTGGACCCGGCACATCGCCGACTCGCTCCAGCTCGTCGATCTCGCCCCTTCGGCAAAGCGCTGGGCCGACCTCGGCAGCGGCGGCGGCTTTCCCGGAATTGTCCTCGCCTGTGCCATGGCCGGAACGCCGGGMGCCAGCGTCCATCTCGTCGAGCGAATCGCCAAGAAGGCAGCCTTTTTGCGCGAAGCAGTTCGCGTCACCGCATCTCCGGGGCTCGTACATCTCGCGGAGATCGGGGATAATGTGGATAGAATCACCGGCCCCGTGGATTGCGTCACCGCGCGTGCGCTGGCTCCGCTACATCAACTCATCGGCTTTGCGGAGCCGCTGATGCGCCAGGGTGCAAAAGCGCTGTTTCCGAAGGGTCAAGATGTAGAGGCTGAATTGACCGAAGCCGCTAAATATTGGAATATTCAGCCGCAGCTTCACCAAAGCCGTACCGGCGACGGTTGGATCGTCGAGCTGACGTCCGTCGAGCAGCGCGGCTGACGCGTTCAGGGGTCGAGTGGGGAATTTGCGATGAGCGTGATTGACGAACCGCAGCAGCAACAGACCGGCGAAGTGCCGCAGGGCCACCCGCGCATCCTGGCGCTGGCGAATCAGAAGGGCGGCGTGGGAAAAACAACCACGGCGATCAATCTTGGCACGGCACTCGCTGCGATCGGCGAGYGCGTCCTGATCGTCGATCTCGATCCGCAGGGCAACGCCTCGACCGGCCTCGGCATCGATCGCCGCAACCGCTCCTGCTCGACCTATGACGTGTTGATCGGCGAATCGAGCTTGCGCGAGGCGGTGGTCTCGACCGCGGTGCCGCGGCTGCACATCGCACCCTCGACCATGGATCTCTCCGGCCTCGAGCTCGAGCTCGGCACCACGCCCGGGCGCGCGTTCAAGCTGCGCGATGCCATCGGCGCGCTCAACAACAACGTCTCGCCGGACGCCGATTACACCTATGTGCTGATCGACTGCCCGCCCTCGCTCAACCTGCTCACGGTGAACGCGATGGCGGCCTCCGATGCGATCCTGGTGCCGCTACAGTGCGAGTTCTTCGCGCTCGAAGGTCTGTCGCAATTGCTCCAGACGGTGGAGCAGGTGCGCTCGACGCTCAATCCGAACCTGTCGATCCACGGCATCGTGCTGACCATGTTCGACTCGCGCAACAACCTCTCGAACCAGGTCGTCGCCGACGTCCGTCAGTTCATGGGCGAGAAGGTCTACAAGACCATGATCCCGCGCAACGTGCGCATCTCGGAAGCGCCGTCCTACGGCAAGCCGGTGCTAGTCTACGATCTCAAATGCGTCGGCAGCGAAGCTTACTTGCGGCTCGCCACCGAAGTGATCCAGCGCGAGCGCGAGCTGCGCACCACGCATTGACGCTGCCGTAGGGTGGGCAAAGGCGTCTTCGCCGTGCCCACCATCTTCTGCACACAACTGGTGGGCACGCTTCGCTTTGCCCACCCTACGATAATTCAGTTCTGGAGTGTTGCACCGTGAATCCAAGGGAGCTGGCGATGGCCGACGAAGCGCGTTCGCGACTGGGCCGGGGTCTTGCGAGTCTGATCGGTGACGTCGGCGGCGAGGCTCAGCATGTCGATCGTCCGCGCGCGCAGCGCAAGGTGCCGATCGAATTCATCAAGCCCAATCCGCGCAACCCGCGCCGCGCCTTTTCGGAAACGGAGCTCAAGGAGCTCTCTGATTCGATCAGGCAGCACGGCGTGATCCAGCCGATCGTCGTGCGTCCGGTGAAGGGCGCGCAGGATCGCTTTGAGATCATCGCCGGCGAACGGCGCTGGCGCGCATCGCAAATGGCCGGCCTGCACGAAGTGCCGATCGTGCCGGTCGACATCAGCGACAGCGATGCGCTGGAGTTCGCGATCGTCGAGAACGTGCAGCGCGAAGACCTCAACCCGATGGAAGAGGCGCTCGGCTATCACGCGCTCGCCAACGAGTTCAAACGCAGCCAGGACGACATCGCAAAGGTCGTCGGCAAGAGCCGCAGCCACATCGCCAACATGATGCGGCTGACGAAACTGCCGGCCGAAGTGCAGGCCTTGATCACGAGCGGCGAGCTGACCGCCGGCCACGCCCGCGCGCTGATCGGCGTGCCCGATCCGCTCACATCAGCCAGGCGCATCGTCGCGGAAGGCCTCAACGTGCGCCAGGCCGAAGCGCTCGCGCATGAAGAGGGTGTGCCGGAGCGCAAGCCGCAGAAGGCGCGCAGCACCGGGGGCAAGGAAAAAGACCCTGACACGATCGATCTCGAAAAGCGCGTCAGCGATGCGCTTGGCCTCAAAGTCACGGTCAATCACCGCGACCCCGGCGGCTCCGTCCAGATCAACTACCGCAACCTCGATCAGCTCGACGAGGTGATGAAGCGGCTGGCGAAGGGCGCGCTGTAGACCTAGCCCTCAGTGTCGTCCCCGCGGTCGTTGCGAGCGAAGCGAAGCAATCCAGATTCTTTCCGCGGAGGGACTCTGGATTGCTTCGTCGCTTGCGCTCCTCGCAATGACGCGGAGAGAGTGGGGCCTTACCCCCGCCGCTTCGCGTTCGCGGCGATGGCCATCAGCGTGCGCTGGGCTATGGCGGCGGCTAGCGTCGATTGCTTGCGGGTGTCGAGCGCAGCGGTCGCGAGCTGCTCGATGATTGCGGCGAGCCGCGCCACGCTGAAATTGCGCAGCGCCGTTTCGACCGCCGGCTTTCGCGAAAAATGCAGGCGCGGATAGCCGCCCTCGAGCACGGCGGACGCAGGCTGGCCGTCGGCGATCGCGAGCGCAGATTTGTGCAGCCACGCGGCTTGGCGCTGCGCGGCGGAGATGATCACGCCGGGATAGGTGCCGGCGATCATGGCCTTTGCAAATTCGGTCTCGACGATGTCGGGCCGGCCGGCGAAGGCGCCGTCGACGATGGGATCGAGTTTCAGCTCGGACGCATCGGCAACGACGGACATCACATCATCCAGCGTGATCTCGCCCTTGCCATGCGCATAGAGCGTCAGCTTGCGCAGCTCATTGCGCGAGGCCTGGCGGTCGCCGCCGAGGAATGACATCAGCGCCGCGCGGGCATCCTGCGCGATGCGCAGATTGGCGATGCGGAGCTCGTCGTCCATCAGCTTGGCAAGGTCGCGCTCGGTGTCGGGATAGCAGCCGATCGCCACGGCCGTCTTGGCCTTCTCGCAGGCCTTGCGCAGGGGCGATTCCGGGCGCAGCTCGCCGGCTTCGATCACGATGCGGCAATCCTTCACGCCCATCTCCGCCAGCGTATCGATACCGCTGGCAAAGCTGCGCGAGCCGGCGCGGACGCGGATGGCGCGGCGGCCGCCGAACAACGGCACCGTCATGGCTTCATCAACGAGCCGCGACGGCTCGGCGGAGAGTTCGTCGCCGTCGAGCTTGACGAGGGAGAAGGGATCGTTGGGGTCGTCGACGGCCGAGGCTATAAGTGCATCGGCGCGCTCGCGCACGAGGCCGGCATCGGGACCGTAGAGCAGGATGATCGGTCGGCCCCCGTCGGGACGGGCGAGGAAGGCGTCGATCTCTTTTCCGCGCAGCGCGACCATCGGGCCCAACTGTCATTCCGGGGCGCGCAAAGTGCGAACCCGGAAATCTCGATCAATAATCTCTGGATTCCGGATCCGCCCTGCGGGCGCTCCGGAATGACGGGGATGACTTAAGTGCCGGCGATGAAGAACGAGGCGAGGCGAGTGTTGATGTTCTCGGCGATCTCGTTGGCGGCACGATCCTCGGCATCGCGAAGGGCCCGGTTGCGGGCAAAGCGCTGGTAGGAGCCGGGCATGTCATAGGACACGCGCGCGAACGTCGTGCCGGTCATGACCGACTTGCCGCTGACGACCTCGATCAAATTGTACTGGGCGTCGATGCCGTAGTTTTCACTGTTCGGCAGGCCGGTATTGGGATCGACGATCAGCGACGTTTTGCTGCTCGCGAAGCGAATCTCCAGGCGATGGGTCGGCGGCATGCCCGTGGCCGTGCCGTAGAGCTTGAAGGCCAGGGCGTTGCGGACCTCGACGCCGACGCGGGCCTCGCGGGAGGCATTGGCCTTGTTGATCGGCGGAAGGTCGATCCCCATCAGCTTCTCGCGCAGGCCGGGGGTGCCGTCACCACGCTCGGCATACATCGGCTGGAAGCAGCCAGCCGTCAGCGCCGCCAATGCGGCGACCGCCAGCAAGCGGGCAGCGATCCGGATCCTAGCCGACAACATTCACGATCCTCTTGGGGACGATGATCACCTTGCGGACGGGCTTGCCGTCCAGGGCCAGTTTTACCGCATCGAGGGCCAAAACGGCAGCCTCGATTTCCGGATTCTGGGCCACTGTTGCAACTGTGACCTCACCCCGCTTCTTGCCATTGACCTGGACCACCAGGGTCACGGCGTCTTCAACCAGCAAATCGCGTTCGATTTGGGGCCAATCGGCCTCGGAAACCAGCCCGCTATGGCCCAGAACCTGCCAACACTCCTCGGCCAGATGCGGCATCATCGGGGAGAACAGCTGAACCAGGATCTGGCTGGCCTCCCGGACCGCCCAGGCGAGGTCAGGAGTGGGCTGGCCGGGGCGCTGGAGCACCTCGGAGAACGCATTGGCGAATTCACGGATATGGGCAAGGCAGACGTTGAAGTGCAGCCGCTCGATCCCGGTGGTGACCTTGTCCAGCGCGCCATGGGCGGCCTTGCGCAAGGCGGTCGCATCCGGGCCAAACGAGCCCGGACGGTCCGCCGGCGCGGCCTGGCTGAGCTCCACTGCATCGTCCACCAGCCGCCACAGCCGCTGCACGAAGCGCGAGGCGCCTTGGACGCGCTCGTCGCTCCAGATCACGTCGCGGTCGGGCGGGGAGTCCGACAGCATGAACCAGCGGGCGACGTCGGCGCCGTAGGTCTCGATGATGTCGTCGGGGTCGACCGTGTTCTTCTTCGACTTCGACATCTTCTCGATCGGACCGATCTGGACGTCTTCGCCTGACGTCAGCAGCGTCGCGCGCCGGCCGTTGCCGCCGACCTCGATCTTCACCTCGGCCGGCTGCACATAGGTGCCGTCGGCCTTCTGGTACGTCTCGTGCACCACCATGCCCTGCGTGAACATGCCGGCGAACGGCTCGTCCAGCGCAATGTGCCCGGTCGCCTTCAYCGCGCGGGTGAAGAAGCGGCTGTAGAGCAGATGCAGGATCGCGTGCTCGACGCCGCCGATATACTGGTCGACCGGCAGCATCCGGTTGGCGACGGCTGGCGTCGTCGGCGCGTTCTCGTTCCAGGGATCGGTGAAACGCGCAAAATACCAGGACGAATCCACGAAGGTGTCCATGGTGTCGGTTTCGCGCTGGGCCTTGCCGCCGCATTTCGGGCAGGTGACGTGCTTCCAGGTCGGGTGATGATCGAGCGCGTTGCCCGGTCTGTCGAAGGTCGCGTCATCAGGCAGCGTCACCGGCAGGTCGGCGTCCGGCACCGGCACCACATCGCACTTTGGACAATGGATGACGGGAATCGGGCAGCCCCAATAGCGCTGCCGTGAAATACCCCAGTCGCGCAGGCGGAAATTGACCTGGCGCTCGCCGACCRGCGCGTTGCCGCGCAGTTCGCCTTCCAGGCGCTTTGCGACCTCGTCCTTGGCCTGCTCGATGGTCATGCCGTCGAGGAAGCGCGAATTGATCATGCGGCCATCACCGTCATAGGCGGTGTCGGTGATGACGAAGGTCTTCGGGTCCTGGCCCTCGGGGCAAACGACCGGCGTGTTGCCGAGATTGTACTTGTTGACGAAGTCCAGGTCGCGCTGGTCGTGCGCGGGGCAGCCGAAGATCGCGCCCGTGCCGTATTCCATCAGCACGAAGTTGGCGACATAGACCGGCAGCTTCCAGCTCGGATCGAACGGGTGCACCGCGCGGATGCCGGTGTCAAAACCCTGCTTTTCCGCGGTGTCGATGATCTCTTGCGCGGTGCCGATCTTCTTGATGTCGGCGATGAACTGGGCAAGCTTCGGGTTCTTCGCGGCTGCTGCCTGCGCCAGCGGATGATCCGACGAAATCGCCATGAACTTGGCGCCGAACAGGGTGTCCGGGCGCGTCGTAAAGATCTTCAGCTCGCTCTCGCCGGCGGGCGTCGTCGCCTGATCCAGTGCGAAGCGGACCAGCAGGCCCTCGGAGCGGCCGATCCAGTTGCGCTGCATCAGCCGTACCTTGTCGGGCCAGCGGTCGAGCCCATCCAGCGCGGACAGCAGTTCCTGCGAGTACTTCGTGATCTTGAAGACCCACTGGCTCATTTCCCGTTGTTCGACAACGGCACCCGAGCGCCAGCCGCGGCCGTCGATCACCTGCTCGTTGGCGAGCACGGTCATGTCGACCGGATCCCAGTTGAGCTTGCGCTTCTCACGCTCGGCGAGGCCGGCGGCGAGCATGTCCAAAAACATCTTCTGCTGATGCTTGTAGTAGCTGGGGTCGCAGGTCGCGAATTCGCGCGACCAGTCCAGCGACAGCCCGATCGAGCGGAGCTGTTTCTTCATCGCGGCGATGTTGTCGTAGGTCCAGGCCTTCGGCGCGACCTTGCGCTCGATGGCGGCGTTCTCGGCCGGCAGGCCGAACGCGTCCCAGCCCATCGGGTGCAGCACGTTGAACCCCTTGGCGCGCATGAAGCGGGCCAGCACGTCGCCGAGCGTGTAATTGCGGACATGGCCGATATGGATGCGCCCGGACGGGTAGGGGAACATCTCCAGCACGTAGTATTTCGGCCGCGAGTCGTCGTTCTTGGAGACGAAGATCGCCTGCTGGTCCCAGGCGGCTTGCCAGCGCGGTTCGGCGTCGCGGGCGTTGTAGCGTTCGGAGGTCATGGAATCGTTGGGTTTTCGTGGATTCGGCCGTCTAAAGACGGCGGACTAGGCCATAGAAGTCCTTAGGGGGTCAATGGGTTGCCGCTGGCGGCGGCCCCCCGCAAGGCTGCTCCGCTAAAGTACGGACGGCCCATTGGGATCGGATTAAGGGGTCGGTGCGAGGTTGGCAGCTGACAGCACCCCGCCAGGCGATGGAATCAGGCTTCGACGATCTCGATTACGACTATGCCGCGTCCGTCGCCGGACGGGGGTGCGGAGCATGGCCGAGCAGCGGATTCCGCCGACGCCGACCAATTTTGCCGTCTGGTTCCACTATTTCGCAGGCAGCCATGACGACCTGCGCAATGCCATCGATCTCCTGATCGACCACAACCGTCCCTTCGACGCCAGGACCAACCAGGAACTGTTCGAGACCTATGTCGCGCCCCGGGCGGGCGCCGTCGCCTCCGAGACGTCCGATCGGCTGCATGCCCTCATGGGGACGGCGAAGGAGTTTCTGGCGACGGCCATGGCCGACAATCGTTCCCAGATGCAGGCGATCAGCGAGGTCGCTGATCGGGGCAGGGCCGGTGTCGATCCGAAGGCGCTGGTCGCCCAGCTCATGAATGAGCTGGCGCGGGCCGCCACCAGGGCGACCCGGCTCGAGGCCGGCTTCGCGGAAAAGACCCGCGAGCTCGACGTGATCCGCGACTCGCTCTCCAAGTCCGAAGAGCGCGCCCGGACCGATACGCTGACGGGGCTGGCAAACCGGCGCGCGCTCGATGAATTCCTGCGCAAGGCACAGACCACCGCGGATTGGGGCGAGCCGCTCGGCGTGCTGATGCTCGACATCGACCACTTCAAGACCTTCAACGACAATTTCGGCCACGGTGTCGGCGACCAGGTGCTGCGCCTGATTGCGAAAGTGCTGCGCGAAAAAGTTCGCGAGCAGGATCTGTCGGCCCGCTATGGCGGCGAGGAGCTGATTGCCGTGCTGCCGGATGCCGATCTCGCCACTTGCGCCGAGATCGCCGAGCGCATCAGGCGCGCGATCGCCGAATGCACGATCACGCGCCGTTCGACCGGGGAGACCCTGCCCGGCATCAGCGTGTCGATCGGCGTGGCGCAGTACCGGACCGGCGAGGCGATCACCGATCTCATCGAGCGCTGCGACCGCGCGCTCTATCTCGCCAAGGGCGGCGGCCGCAATCGCGTGGTGACGGAGGTCGAGCTCGATCGCGCCGCGGCTGCAGGCTAGGCGCTCGCCGCGAGCATCATGGCGGCCGCGCCGTTCTCGATCACCTGGATGCCGTGCTCCATGACATTGTTGCGACCGCGGTGTTTTGCGGCGTAGAGCGCGGCGTCGGCGGCTTCGATGAGATCGCCGGGGCGCAGCGTCTCGTTCGGCTTCGTTGCGGCAACGCCGATCGAGACGGTGACGATCATGTGGGCGGAGGTGATGTGCGGCAGGCACAGCTTCAGCACGGCCGCGCGCACCTGTTCGCCGATCTCGACGGCGCGGTTCACATCGGTGTTCGGCAGCAGCAGGCAGAACTCCTCGCCGCCATAGCGGGCCGCAAAGCCCATCGTGTCGGCGGCGATGCCGGACAAGGATTCGCCGAGCCGGGTCAGGCAGGAATCGCCTTCGAGATGGCCATAGGTGTCGTTGAACAGCTTGAAGTGATCGACGTCGATCATCAGCAGCGCGAGCTCGCTGCAATATTGCTGCGCGCGCATCCATTCGAAGTCGAGCCGGCTCTGGAAGCCGCGGCGATTGGCCAGCCCCGACAGCATGTCGATCGAGGCCATCACGGTCAGGCGGTCGTTGCTCGCGATCAGCTCGCGCTCGCGCTGGCTGAGCTGCGCGGCCATCGCGTTGAAGGCGCGGGCCAGCGGCACGAACTCGGCCGGCAGCCGGTTGCGCGCGGCGCGGGCCGAGAGATCGCCTTCGCCGAGGCGTTTGGCCATGTCGGCCAGCATCTCAATCGGCTTGATCACGAGCTTCTCGGCGGCGATCAGCGCGCCGAGCAGCACGAACAGGACGACGAACGCGAGCTGCAGATAGGCAGTGCGGATGTCGCGGCTGACCGCCGCGGACACCTTGTCCTCGTCGATGCTGGCAATCAGGCGGGCATTGGTGCCGGCGATGCGGATATAGCTCACCGCGCGGCGGGAGCCGTCGGCGGCGAGGAAAGAGAGTGAGCCCTCGTCCTGGTCCGAACGCAGCGCCCTGTCGGCGATCGCCGACATCAGCGGCATGTTGTCGAGCGGACGGCCGATCGCGCTGTGCTGGTCAGCCGGCGCGGCGAGCACCGTGCCGGCGCTGTCGACCAGCACGGCGGTGATGCCGGCGCGGCCGCCGAGATTGCTCATGACCTTCGACATCCAGTCGAGGTTCACGGTGGCGAGCACGACGGCATCCGCGACACCGCTGAAGGCCGACACCGGATAAACCGCCATGACGGTCGGCGACGGCACGGGCCGCGACAGGATGAAGTCGCTCAGCACGAAGCGGCCGGTTTCCTGCGCCTGCTGGAAGTATGGCCGGTCGCTGAGGTCGAGGCCGACATACATGTTGTTGGTGGCGCACTGGATGCGTCCGTCCTGGCCGGCGATCAACAGCGTGCGGATCCAGGGAAGGTTCGACGGCAGGCTCGCGCGCAGCACGTCGCAGCTCTTGCTGATGCCGCCGGCGGAGGCGCGGATGAAGGCTTCAGATTTCAGGATGGTTTCGACCGACGAGATCACTTCGCGCTGCGCATCGGCGCTGTGTCTTGCAATGGTGGTGAATTCAGTCGCGGCCTGCGCGATCTGCCGCGCGCGCGTGTCCTCGAGCGAACGGATGCGCTCGAACATCAAAGGCGTCACCAGAATCACCGCGAGCAACGCAAGCCGTGCCCGGATTCCGAGAACCTGCTTGAGTTTCACTCGTTTGCGGTTGAAACTGACGTTTGCCATCTTCGCTGCCCACCCCATCGGCCAAGGTAAAGCGAAGGGTTCAAAAACTCTTTCTTGAACTCGGTAAAATTAGAACTAGCTCCGCAACAATCCAGTCCGAACCGACGTCATGACCGAAACCAACGCCGCGCCGGTAACCGGCCATTCACCAAACGCGCTCGCCGCGGTCGAAGCCGAAATTGTCCGCGCCTGCAAGGAAGCGCGGCGCGATCGCGCCTCCGTGACGCTGATCGCGGTGTCCAAGACGTTCGCCGCGGATGCAATTATCCCGGTCATCGACGCCGGACAGCGCGTATTCGGCGAAAATCGGGTGCAGGAGGCCAAAGGCAAGTGGCCGGCGTTAACGTCCGCTTATTCCGGCATCGCGCTGCATCTGATCGGGCCGCTGCAGTCCAACAAGGCGAAGGAGGCGGTGGCGCTGTTCGATGCCATCCATTCGGTCGACCGCCCGAGCATTTGCCAGGCGTTAGCCAAGGAAATCGAATCCCAGAACAGGCACCCGGAGCTGTTCGTCCAGATCAACATCGGCGAGGAGCCGCAGAAGGCCGGCATCGCTCCCGGCGAGGCCGATGCCTTCATCGCGAGCTGCCGCGACAGCTATGGGCTGACGATCTCCGGCCTGATGTGCATCCCGCCGGTCGACGAGCCGGCGGCGGCGCATTTCGCGCTGACCGCCAAGATCGCCGCGCGCAATGGCTTGAAGAATCTCTCGATGGGCATGAGCGCGGACTTCGCCACCGCAATCATGCTCGGCGCCACCCATGTGCGCGTCGGGAGCGCGATCTTCGGGCACCGGTGACTCCGGCAGCGCTCGCAACGACGGCGGTGGTTACGCAAACCCCACCGACACCTGCCCCAGCACACCAAAATCCACCGCGAAATGATCGCCGGCCTGGATCGGCAGCGGCGGATGGCACGTGCCTGTCGTCACCGCCTCCCCTGCCCTCAAGGTGATGCCGAGCCCGCGCAGCTCGTTGGCAAGCCAGGCCAAGGCAACACGGGGATCGCCGAGCACGTTCTTGCCGTGGCCGAGATAGCGCTGGCCGCGCAGCGTGATCTGCGGCCGCTCCTCGACGAGATCCATGGCGCGCCAGTTCGCAGTCGTCGCTGCGCCCAGCACGAACAGATGCGCGCAGGCATTGTCGGCGATGAGCTGTGCCTCGCCGGCGCTGGCGAAATCGCCAAAGCGCGAGTCGGGAATCTCGATCGCGGGATGCAAGGTGTCCACGGCGGCGAGCACGTCGTCGACACTGTACGGCGTCGCGCGCGGCGGCAGATCGCGGCGCATGACGAAGGCGAACTCCGGCTCGCCGACGCGCATCTCGTTGCCCTTCATCGACGCCGAGCCGCCGTCGGCGATCACGGTGTCGCTCATGATGCGGCCGGCCAGCGGTCCCGCGACGTTGATGTGCTTCTGTCCGGCCTCGCTTGTCGCCGCGATCTTCCAACCGAACAGCTTTCCAAGCGATTGGTTTTCGAGGACGGCCTGGATGGCATAGCCATCGGCGCGGCTCTGCGGCCGCAACCGCGGCTCCAGCGCGTCAAACTTGGTGCCGTCGCGCCAATGTTTGACCAGGACCTGCGATGCGGCGGCGATCTGATCCTTGTCGAGCATGTGCCCTCACCCGATGATGATTCTTGTTCTTGGTCCCAGGCGCCGCAGCAATTGCAGCATCGCCGCTTTGGTCATCGAGACGCAGCCCGCGGTCGGCCCGAAATTGTCGCGCGCCAGATGCAAAAACACCGCACTGCCGCGGCCGGCGATACGCGGTCTGGTGTTGTGGTCGATTTCGATGATGAAGTCATAGAGATGGTCGGTCCGCTTGAGACGGTCACCGCCCTGCTCCGGTCCGAGCCGGATCGCCTGATTGTAGTGGCGATCTCCGGCGTCCTCGCACCAGGCGTCCGTGTCGCCGATGGTCCGGGCCGGAAGAAAGGTCCGCGGACGGCTGTGGCGGTCGCCCCGCCACCATAATTGCCTGGGACGGAAGCTGCCCCTCGGGGTGCCGCCATCGCCCTCGCGCTTGTTTGCCAGGATTCCGCCCCGCCCCAGCGCCACCGGGATCGTCAGCGCGCCGGCCGTCAGCCAGCCCCGGCGCGGATTCCCGGCAGCAGGTTTAACGCGGATCGCTCGAAGCGGTCCGGAGCTTCGATTCCTTGGGTAACTAGCTGAATCCGCTTTGCTTTTCATGTGAACGTGCGATGTCGAATTCATTACAGGACATTCATCAAAACGGCCTGAGATTCTGAGTTAGAGTGCTTCTGGCTTGTGAATCGGTAACAGCCCACTACTTCAACACGAACAACAATAATAACGGCGACCCCCCTAACTTTCCCTCGCGGCTGGGTGCAGCATGCATGCGCGCCGAGCCGGACTCCAAAAGGATGACCCCCTATGGCCAATGCCCGCAAGATCCTCATCGTGGATGACGATACCGATCTGCGCGATACGTTGGTGGAGCAATTATCGCTGCACGAAGAATTTGAGGCCTCCGCCGTCGATACCGGCGCCAAGGGTGCGAGCGCCGCGAAGGCCAATGCCCCCGATCTGGTCCTGATGGATGTCGGCCTGCCCGACACCGATGGCCGCGAGGTGGTTCGTTCCTTGCGCAAGGGCGGCTTCAAGGCCCCGATCATCATGCTCACCGGGCATGACACCGATTCCGACACGATTTTGGGGCTGGAATCCGGCGCCAACGACTACGTCGCAAAACCCTTCCGTTTCGCCGTGCTGCTGGCCCGCATCCGCGCCCAGCTCCGCCAGCACGAGGCGAGCGAGGACGCGGTGTTCTCGGTCGGCCCCTACTCCTTCCGCCCGGGCTCGAAGATGCTGACCGCGGCCAATGCCCGCAAGGTCCGGCTCACCGAGAAGGAAACCGCCATCCTCCGCTTCCTCTACCGGGCCGGCCAGATGCCGGTCTCGCGCGAGACCCTGCTCCAGGAGGTCTGGGGCTATAATTCCGGCGTCACCACCCACACGCTGGAAACCCACATCTACCGCCTCCGCCAGAAGATCGAGAAGGACGCCGCCAATCCGGAGATCCTGGTCACGGAAGCCGGTGGCTACAAGCTGGTGCCGTGATACGCTTTAGGGGCGTGCGAATCGTTTTAGATCGCATGCCCTTTGAGCCCCGGACCTGAATGTCAATCGACGACGACGTAGCGCTTCTTGAGCGTGTCCCGACACTGCGCTTGTTGGGAGAGGCGTCGTTGCGCATGCTGGCGATCGGCTCCGAGCAGCGTAATTTCGTCCGCGGCGACGTCCTGTTCAATCTCGGCGACGAAGCCGATGCCGGATACGTGGTTCAACGCGGCGCCTTTCGGGTCGACGACGGCGCCGGCGCGGAGATGATCGCAGGTCCCGGCGCGCTGATCGGCGAGCTCGCGCTGGTGGTGCCGATGAAGCGGCCGTCGAGCGCGGTCGCGCTGGAGCACGCCTCCGTCATCCGCGTCGCGCGCAGCTTGTTTCAACGCGTGCTCGAGAGTGACCCCGCGGCTGCGGTGCGCCTGCGTGACGAATTCGCGGTGCGCTCCAGCCAGATCGCGAGCGATATCCTGATGGCGGGCGCGAAGCTGACGTCGTCGTAGCCCGGACGGCGCCGTCAAAGCTCCAGCGTCACCGTCACCGGCACGTGGTCCGACGGGCGCTCCCAGCTCCGCGCGTCGCGCAGGATCTTGAAATCGCTGACCGCGTCCTTCAATGCGCGCGAGACCCAGATGTGGTCGAGCCTGCGGCCGCGATCACCGACGGTCCAGTCGGCGGAGCGATAGCTCCACCACGTATAGACCTTCTCCGACATCGGAAAACGCTCGCGCGCGACGTCGACCCACTCACCGGCTGCCAGCGCGGCTTGCAGCTTCTCGGTCTCCACAGGTGTATGCGAAACCACTTTCAGAAGCTGCTTGTGCGACCAGACGTCGTTCTCGTGCGGCGCGACGTTGAGGTCGCCGACCAGGATGTGGCGATCCTGCCCGCGCGGATGCAGCGGCTCGCAGGCCTTCATCTCGTCGAGGAAGCGAAGCTTGTGGTCGAATTTCTCGTTCAGCGCGGGATCGGGAATGTCGCCGCCGGCGGGCACGTAGAAATTATGCAGCACCAGCGGCTTTGCGATGCTGGCCTTCTCGCCGAACGAGACCGAGATGTGGCGCGAATCCACCTTGTCGCAGAAGGTGCGGATGTCTTTCGATTCGAACGGAATCTTCGAGACGATGGCGACGCCGTGATAACCCTTCTGCCCGTTCAGCGCGACATGCTCATAGCCGAGCCGCTTGAAGCGCTTCAGCGGAAAGGCATCGTCGATGCACTTGGTCTCCTGGAGGCACAGCACGTCCGGCCGCGCGCTCTTGAGAAACTTCGCGACCAGGTCGATGCGCAGCCGCACCGAGTTGATGTTCCAGGTTGTCAGGGAAAGACGCATGAGGGATGCGTCTTAGCAAGCTCTCGTAGGGCGGGCAAAGGCGCAAAGCGCCGTGCCCACGTCTTTTAGGGGATGGGTGCAAGGTTCGTAGCAAGCCCTCGTAGGGTGGGCAAAGCGAAGCGTGCCCACCATGCCTGCCGCAAGGAGAGATGGTGGGCACGGCGCTAATGCGCCTTTGCCCACCCTACGGCAGTAGAGCTTTCAACCCGGCGATGGGCCGTAATTGGTGAAATCGATCTTGAACATGGCAGGATCGAGCTTCTTGCCCGCATCGAGATTGTAGACCGCGATCGTGGTGTCGTAGCCCTGCGGGTCGGTGACGGTCCACTGCTTCAACTGACCGTCCTTGGCGCCGAACATCAGCAGCAGGCGGCTGGTGCCGACCAGCGCCTGCTTCTCCTCGATGGTGACGCTGACGAAGACGTCGTCGGMGGAGACGTTGACGACATTCGTGTCCTTCATCAGGTCGATGCGATCGGACAGCAGGAAGCGCAGCGGCGTCTGCGACAGCGGATAGACATCCTGGGTCGCGAGCTTGCGGTCGCGTACCACCAGCGACGATCCGTCGGCGACGATGTCGATCGGGCTTGGCGCGTCATATTCGAAGCGCACCTTGCCGGGCTTCTGGATGTAGAAGTCGCCCTGCGTCTTGCTGCCGTCGGGGCCGACCTGGACGAAATTTCCAACCAGCGTCGACAGCGAGGACAGATAGGCGCTGACCTTGGCCGCCTGCGCCTTCTGGTTGGCGTCGAAGGTCTGGAAGATGCTGGTCGGCACGTTGCGGCGCGGATCCGGGATGACCGGGTTCGGCGGCGTCTGGGTCGCGCCGGTGACGGCGGGGCCTCCGCCATCGCGGCCCTTCGGCGCGGGCTTCGGCACAGGCACGGTCTGCGCGAACGACGCCGCGGTCACCATCGCGGCGGTGACGAGAAGCACGCCGGCCATGCGCGCGCTTCGCGCAGCGATGGTGGCAGCGAATCGAATGTCCGGATGTCTGATCAACGCGTCGTCCTGTGTGGCTGGGCGCCCTTTTAGCGTGATTTCGCTACTGCAGATATCGATTTTGCGTGAAATTATGTTCAGAGGCGGCTCGCCTCACATGTGGCTGTCTTCTTCCTCGACCAGAATCTCGCGCTTTCCGGCGTGGTTGGCGGGTCCGACGATGCCTTCCAGTTCCATGCGCTCCATCAAGGAGGCGGCACGGTTATAGCCGATCTGGAGCCGGCGCTGGATATAGCTGGTCGAGGCCTTGCGGTCGCGTTTGACGATGGCCACGGCCTGTTGGAAGAGATCGCCGCCGCCATCCGCGCCCATGCCGCTGGCGTCGAACACGGCGCCACCGTCCTCGTCCTCGGTCGGCTCTTCGGCCGTGACGGCCTCGAGGTATTCGGGCTGGCCCTGCGTCTTGAGGTGACGCACCACCTTCTCGACTTCCTCGTCCGACGCGAAAGGTCCGTGCACGCGGCTGATGCGGCCGCCGCCCGCCATGTAGAGCATGTCGCCCTGCCCGAGCAGCTGCTCGGCGCCCATCTCGCCCAGGATGGTGCGGCTGTCGATCTTGGACGTCACCTGGAAGGCGATCCGGGTCGGGAAGTTCGCCTTGATGGTGCCGGTGATGACGTCCACGGACGGACGCTGCGTCGCGAGGATCACATGCAGGCCGGCGGCGCGCGCCATCTGCGCGAGGCGCTGCACCGCGCCTTCGATGTCCTTGCCGGCGACCATCATCAGGTCGGCCATTTCGTCGACGATGATGACGATGTAGGGCAGCGGGTCGAGCGAGAGCTTCTCTTCCTCGTAGATCGCCTTGCCGGTTTCCTTGTCGAAGCCGGTGTGCACCGTGCGCGTCGGTTCCTCGCCCTTGGCCTTCAATTCGAGCAGGCGCGTATTGTAGCCGTCGATGTTGCGCACACCGAGCTTGGCCATGTTCTTGTAGCGCTCTTCCATCTCGCGCACGGCCCATTTCAGCGCGACCACCGCCTTCTTCGGATCGGTCACGACGGGCGTCAGCAGATGGGGAATGCCGTCATAGACGGAGAGTTCGAGCATCTTCGGATCGACCATGATCAGGCGGCACTGGTCCGGGCGCAGCCGGTAGACCAGGCTGAGGATCATGGTGTTGATGGCGACCGACTTGCCGGACCCGGTGGTGCCGGCGATCAGCATGTGCGGCGTGCGCGCGAGGTCGATGATCACGGGGTCGCCGCCGATGGTCTTGCCGAGGCAGAGCGGCAGCTTCGCAACCGAATCGACAGTCTCCTTGGCGACCAGCAGCTCGCGCAGATAGACCTTTTCGCGATGCGCATTCGGTAGCTCGATGCCGATGGCGTTACGGCCGGGTACGACGGCGACGCGTGCCGACAGCGCGCTCATCGAACGGGCGATATCGTCGGCGAGACCGATCACGCGCGATGACTTGATGCCGGGCGCCGGCTCGAGCTCGTACAGTGTGACCACGGGACCCGGATTGGCTTTCACGATCTCGCCGCGCACGCCGAAATCCTGCAGCACGCCTTCGAGCGAACGCGAATTGGCTTCCAGCTCAGCCTTGCTGAGCGGCTGGCGATCGCCCGCCTTGGGCGCGGCCAGCACGGACACGGACGGAAGCTCGAACTTGTCGGAGGATTTCTTGGAAGCGGCCTTCGGTGCAGCCTTCTTGCGCGGGGCGCGCGCGGCGGGCTCCTGCTCTTCCTCCTCCTCCTCGTCTTCCTCTTCTTCGTGCTCGTCCTCGTCAATTTCGTCTTCGGACTGCGGCGAGATCGACGGCGCGGCGCGGCCGGCGCCGAGATTCGGCTCCTGGCGGCTGAACGCAACGGCTTTGGTCTTCGGTCCGCTCGAGACCAGCGAGCGGTAAGCGGTGCCGAGCAGCCAGATCAGCCGCGCCTTCGTGCTCATCAATGCGTGGAACAGCCACCCCAGCGACACCGAGCCGCGATCGCTCTCCTCGTCTTCGTCGAGCGGCTTGTCGTCGTCCTCGATCTCCGCGAACTCGTCGTCATGCGCGCGCGCGCCGAGGCCGCAGGCGATCAGGAAGGTCGCGCCCATCGCGGCGAACAGGATCGTGCCCAGCACCATGCGATAGATCGTGCCCGCCGGTCCGAAAATCACCGCGGGCGCGCGTACGAGCGCATCGCCGACCACGCCGCCGAGGCCGGTCGGCAGCGGCCAGGCGCCGCCATGCGGCCAGCAGCTGGCAAAGCCCGCAGCGATCACGGTGCAGAGAATCCAGGAACCGAGCCGCAGCGCCTCGCGGTCGAACGGGCGATGGGTCATCATGCGCCAGCCCCAGACCGCGACCGTCAGGACCAGCATGATCGCGCCGAGCCCGAGGATCTGCATCGCAAGGTCGGCGCCAATCGCGCCGGCATAGCCGAGAATGTTGCGGATCGGCCGTGAGGTCGCGTGGCTGAGGCTTGGATCCTGCACCGACCAGGTCATCAGCGCGGCCGAGGCGACGCCGGACAATGCAATCAGGCCGAAACCGGTGAGCTCGCGCATACGCCGCGCCAGCCCCTCGCGGATCGACGGTGGCAGATGGCCGACTAGTGGAATGACACGTTCGATTGCCGACATGCTCATGGGCCCCGCCTAACCCAGAGTCTCGACCAGGCGGTGCAGCGCCTGCGCCGTGGTCTCGCCATCCTGCACCAGCGCAAGGCGAATGAAACCTGCGCCCGGATTGAAGCCGTCGGGCTGGAGCCGCGCCAGATAGCTGCCGGGCACCACGCGTACGCCTGCTTCCTTGAAGAGCTTGAGTGTGATCGACACGTCGTCGCCGAGCGCGGACGTGTTGAGCCAGACGCAGAAGCCTGCGTCAGGTCGGCGATAGCCGTAACGATCGCCGATGATCTGGTCGGCGAGATCGAACTTGATCCGGTAGAGCCTGCGGTTCTCCTCGACATGCGCCTCGTCGCCATAGGCAACGGTCGCGACATGCTGGAGCGGTACCGGCACCTGCGGCGCTGCGATGTTGCGCAGCTCGAGGAACATGCCGATGAATCGCTTGTCGCCGGCGGCGAAACCGACGCGCAGGCCCGGCAGGTTGGAGCGCTTCGACAGCGACTGGAACGCAACCACGCGGGTGAAATCAGGACCGGCGCATTCGAGCGCGCTGCCCGGGGCCTCGCGGGTGTAGATCTCGGAATAGCACTCGTCGCTGAGGATCACGAAGCCGTAGCGGTCGGCGAGCTGCTTCAACCGCCTGAAATAGTCGGGCTTGGCGACCGAGCCCTGCGGATTGGCGGGCGAGGCCAGATAGAACGCCACCGTGCGCGCCAGCGTCGCTTCGTCGATGGCATCGAGATCGGGCAGAAAGCCGTTTTCCACGGTGGTCGGCAGGTAGACCGGCTCGCAGGCCGCGGCTCGGGCGCCGGCGCCATAGACCGGATAGAACGGGTTCGGCATCAGGATGGCGGGCTTGCCGGGGCGCGGGCCGACATAGCGCGCGGCCGCGATCGCGGCGAGGAACAGCCCCTCGCGGCTGCCATTGAGGACGAGAATCTCGTTCTCGGGGTCGAGCGGCCGCGGCAGCTTGAAGCGCGACGACAGCCAGGCGCCGGCGGCGTTCCGGAACGGGTCGGTGCCCTTGTTCGCGGGGTAACGGCCGAAATCGGCGATGTGCTTGGCCAGCACCGGGCCGACGAAGTCAGGCACGGGATGCTGGGGCTCGCCGACTGCAAGCGTAATCAAGGGTTTACCCGGCTGATGGGGTGCCAGCAGCTCGTTCAGCCGGACGAAGGGCGAGCGTTCGCTATCGGAGCTTCCACTGTCCTGCGGCGCACGGGATGAAGCGGTTATAGCCATTCTGGACGCCAGCACTCTTGGAACAGCCGGTCGCACCAAGGCGCCGGCGGGAAGCGGTTCACTTCACCATAGATAGGGCGAGGTTAAGACGCGATTAACCATCGGCTTTCCGCGCCATCAAGAGTCATTTCCGTGACCTGGATTTGAGGTCCGGCCCGTTCAGAGCGGGAATAATGAGGCCGCGTACAATGGATGCGGGGTGGGCCTGGGTCTCGTCATGGCCGGGCTTGTCCCGGCCATCCACGGCCTTCCTGCCACGCCCCAGGAACGTTCATGCCCAGGGCAAGCCCGGGCATGACGAGTTTCCGGATATGGGCGCGCCTAGTGCCCCGGCAATTTCTCGAACGTCGCCATCCCCGCAGGGATCGCATGGAACTCCTGCTTGTCGCAGGTGTAGATCGCCATCTGCGGATGGAACTGCTTTGGCTCGTCCAGGGTGCCGACCTTCAGGATCGCCGCTGGCAGTCCCGGAACCTTGGTCACCAGATGGGTGCCGCATTCGGCGCAGAATTCGCGCGTGACGGCGCGTTCGAGATCGTTGCGCGTGAATTGCTTGGGCTGCCCGGTGATGTAGCTGAAGCCGGCCGCCGGCATCGCGATGAAGGTGTTGGGCGCGCCGCCCGAGATGTACTGGCACTCGCGGCAATGACACTGGGCCTGCATCATCGGATCGCCTTCGGCCACGTAGCGCACTTCGCCGCAATAGCATCCGCCTTCCAAACGCATGACGACCTCCCGATTTGTTTTTCGTTGTGGTCGATATTTCTGCGCCGGCAATCTGAAATGGCAATCTATTTCTTTTGCGCAACGGTCAAAAAGAACATGGCGTTCTCAATGGGAAGGCTGCGGAGAATGCCTTACGCCTATCGCTTGGCGATGCCGCAGCCGTTGAAAGCTCGACTTCTCCAGCATCCGCTGCTCATGCATTCCGCTTCCTGCCGCACGCAGAAGGTTGAGCCACAATTGGGCTGGCCGCCAAAACTGACGCAAGCCACCGCGCAATTTCTGCGCATCGTGGAGCAGCTCATCCCGTTGCCGCCCGGCGCGGCCTGTCCGCCGTCGCGCCGATCGGAAGGCGCAGCAGCCGCATTGTCATTGCGCTTTGCGGCGCGCTTCGGGTCGGGCTGCCTCCGCTCGGATTCTCCGCTTGGCGCTGATACCTTTGAAAAGTCGTAGCGACACGGCCAATAGGTTTCCGTGCGGACCCCAGCCCCTTTGGAAGCCTTCAGTTCGAGCACGATCTTGTATCGATAGGACGAGCCCGCGGCGCGATTCAGCGGATCCTTGTCGCCAATGATACCGTTGACGGAGATAGTGCTGTTGCCGTCCGCTTCGATCTTGCCGTCATAACTCACAGAGCCGGGCTTGCCCTCGTCCCCGAGCACCGTGTGCAGCACTCCTTCCTTGATGCGAAAGACATATTGGCGATGGGCTTCCGGAAAAGGCGGTTTGCTCTCGCAGCTTTCGTTGGCGATCCAGGTTCCGTCGAAAGTCGTCGGGCGCTTTGCGCTGTCGATGGATTTCGACAGCAGCTCGATGCGGTATTTCGCCAGGTCTGCAAAGGCGCAGGACGGGAAGCGAAGCAGATGATCCTTGAAGGCCGTGATGGTCCCGAGCGCGTCCGCACCGCGCCAATGGTCGGCGGCCTCTGCGCAAGGGTCAGTCCGAGGTGAAGATGGTGTCAGCGCCGCGGGTTCGGCTTTGCCATTGAGGTAAAACTCGCCGAAGAACGACAACGACAGCTCCGGGACCTGTGATCCCTTGGTGCGCTTGTAGACGCCGGCGCCGATGGTCTGGAACACTGTATTGATGTTGTCCCTGTCGCTGATGTGCTCCAGGAACGAGCTGGTATAGGGACTGTTGCGGCCGTTGCCGTCGTCGGCCGTGCGACCGGCCTGGGTCGCATAGGAGATGATGGTGCCCTCCGGGCTCTCCATCTTGGCCAGCCCGCGGCTGACGGTTACGCCGCGCCCCTGCCCGATGTTTCGCCGGAGCTCGTCCGCGAAGGGATTGTCGCGGCAGGCGTCGAGCACAAGGATGCGCAGGTTCTTGGCCTGCTGCAAATCCGCCAGGATCTCGTCGGCGCGCACCAGGCGCCGCAGATCAACCTCGTCGCGCACGACGGCATCGACGGGCACCAGATAGTTGACGCCTGCGAATTGCAGCGCGTGTCCGCTGTAATAGAACAGGGCGACGTCGGCGCCGCGGGCCTCGCGCGCAAAGCGAAGAACGGTGTCCTGCATGGCGGCCTGATCAAGATCGGTCGCGACCAGGGGCTCGAATCCCGATCGCTTCAGCGCCGCGCCGATGTCGGCCGCATCATTGGTCGGATTGGCGAGCGTGGGAACGTTCCGGTAGGCGCCGTTGCCAATCACCAGCGCAACGCGCTTGTCGGCCTTGGCGTCGAGGGCAGACAGGGCAAGCGACAGCAAACACAAAGCCACGAAACGCAACAGGCTCATGAGACCGTGCTCCGGACGGGAGCATGATATTCACCAGTTTCGGGACAATGCAATTTGGGCTTGGTGCAGGCGTGGCCGCTGCGACGATGCGGCGCGCCAAAAAGAAAGGGGCTCCAGCTTGCGCTGGAGCCCCTCAACGGTCGGGACATTGCCGGGTATGTGCCCCAAACCGTAGTTGTGGGCACGGCCCCCGCGGAGGCCGCGCCCGGGAGGAGAGTTACATGTTGTAGGCGCGCTCGGTGTGCTCGGTGATATCGAGGCCTTCACGCTCGGTCTCGACATTGGCGCGGAGGCCAACGATCACATCGACGACCTTGTAGAGGATCGCCGAACCGATGCCCGACCACACCAGCGTGGTGCAGACGCCCCAGAGCTGGGAGATCATCTGCGCCGCGAAGTCGTAATCGGCAACCTTCGGCGGGATCGCGGTGTAGTCGATGATGCCCGCACCACCCAGCGCCGGATTGACGAGGATGCCGGTGCCGAGGGCGCCGACGATGCCGCCGACGCAGTGCACGCCGAACACATCGAGGCTGTCATCGTAGCCGAGCGCGTTCTTCACGACGGTGCAGAAGAACAGGCAGACCACGCCGACCACGAGGCCGAGGACGATCGCACCCATCACGCCGGCGAAGCCGGCGGCAGGCGTGACGGCCACGAGGCCCGCGACAGCGCCGGAGATGACGCCGAGCACCGACGGGTGACCCTTCACGATCCACTCCGCGAACATCCACGACAGCGCGGCGGCCGCTGTGGCGACGAAGGAGTTGGTCATGGCGAGGGCTGCGCCGCCGTTGGCCTCGAGGTTGGAGCCGGCGTTGAAGCCGAACCAGCCGACCCAGAGCAGCGAGGCGCCGATCATCGACATGGTCAGCGAATGCGGAGCCATCAGCTCCTTGCCGTAGCCGACGCGCTTGCCGATCAGCAGAGCGCCGACGAGACCTGCGATGCCGGCGTTGATGTGCACCACGGTGCCGCCAGCGAAGTCGATCGCGCCCTTCTTGAAGATCCAGCCGGCGTCGGCGTTGATCTCGTCGAGCTTGGCCTGCGCCGCGGTCTTCGCAGCCGCATCAGTGGCAGCAGCGAGTGCCTTGGCAGCGTCCTGGATCATGTCCGGGCCGGGCCAGTACCAGACCATGTGCGCGATCGGGAAGTAGATCAGCGTGACCCAGAGCGGGATGAAGAGCGCGATTGCCGCGAACTTCATGCGCTCGGCGAAGGCGCCGACGATGAGGGCCGGCGTGATCGCCGCGAAGGTCATCTGGAAGCACATATAGATGAGCTCCGAGATGTTGGCGTCGACCGAGAAGGTCGCGGCCTTCGAGTCGGTGGTGACGCCCATCATGAAGGCCTTGGAGAAGCCGCCGATGAAGTCGGAGCCGCCGGTGAAGGTGAGGCTGTAGCCGTACACGGCCCAGATCACGGTGACGACGCAGACGGTGTAGAACACCTGCATCAGCACGGAGAGCATGTTCTTGGAACGGACGAGGCCGCCGTAGAACAGCGCGAGGCCGGGGATCGTCATCAACAGCACGAGCACTGTCGATGTCAGCATCCAGGCGTTGTCTCCCTTGTTGACCGTTGGCTCGGCATAGGCCGCGGTCGCAGCGAACATGCCGACTGCGAGAGCCGCCAATCCCGCGCCATAGGGACGCTTAAACGTCATTTTATTCACTCCTGATTGGTAAAGGTTGAGCGCGAAATCAAAGGGCCGCGGCATCGGCCTCGCCGGTGCGGATGCGAACCGCATGGTCGAGGTTGATGACGAAGATCTTGCCGTCGCCGATCTGCCCGGTTTTCGCGGCGGACGTGATGGCGTCGATGGTCTTGTCGACCTGGTCGGAGGCGACAGCGACCTCGATCTTGATCTTGGGCAGGAAGCTCACGGCGTATTCAGCACCGCGATAGATTTCCGTATGGCCTTTCTGGCGGCCATATCCCTTGACTTCCGTCACCGTGAGACCGTGAACGCCGATGGCGGTCAGGGCGTCACGGACTTCTTCCAGCTTGAATGGCTTGATAATCGCCATAACAATTTTCATGGGTCCTATCCCCGCTTGGCCCGGTCCGGACGTGGCCGGGCGTTTCTCGACTGGTTCGCCACGAGGGAGAAGTTCACTACGCGGGCACAGCCAGCACCCTTAGAATCAAATGCCGTGCCAGATCGGGCGCGTTGCCTAACGGACTATGAAAACGGGTGTTTTCGCGTTTGACGCGTGCTGCGGTGCAGTGCGCTATTACGTCGCGCTCAAAACGTGGTCACGCCTGATCAAAAAGCGGGCACGACAGGCTGTCGACACAATTGCTGCTCACGTGTCGGGCAGCACGAAGGTATTTAATTACAGAAGGGGACTGACAAAGGACCCCGCCGCCCTGCGAAATATCGAACCGGCCCTCGGCCTGCTCACTGGATGCGCGAAACCGGCCTGAATCGTCAGGCGGCCTCGCGCTCCGCAAAGACCCGGTCGATCAATCCCCATTCGACCCCTTGCTGCGCGGTCATGAAGTGGTCGCGGTCCAGGGTCCGTTCCACCTCCGCGTCGGTGCGCCCGCAATGCTGCGCGTAGAGCCGGGTGATGCGCCGCTTGGTCTCCTGCATTTCGTTGGCATGGATCAGGATGTCGGACGCCTGGCCCTGGAAGCCGCCGAGCGGCTGATGCACGTGAAGGCTCGCATTGGGCAGCGCGGCGCGGTGACCCGGCTCGCCGGCCATCAGCAGCAACGAGCCCATCGAGCGCGCGGTGCCCATGCACAGCGTATGAACCGGCGCCTTGATGAACTGCATGGTGTCGTACATGGCGAGACCAGAGGTGACCACGCCGCCATAGGAGTTGATGTAGAGATTGATAGGCCTGTTCGGATTCTCCGCCTCCAGGAACAACAATTGCGCGCACACCAGTCCGGACATCGCATCATTGACCTCGCCGTTGAGGAAGATGATGCGTTCGCGCAGGAGTCGCGAATAGATGTCGAAGGATCGCTCGCCGCGGGCGGATTGTTCGACGACCATAGGGACGAGCTGAAGCATGTCGCGCATTGGCGACCTCCATGTTTGCAGGTGACGAAGTCTTGTTGGTGTTTAAGCCGCCGCGCGCATCAGGCAGCAATTGCTGTTGGCCGGCTGCGGCAGCTTTGTTTGCTCTTCGCAGGCTTGCTGGATGATGCGGAAGCGTGTGCCGCCGTCCTCGTTCGGCTCGATCCGGAAGATGACGTGGCTCTCGCGAAACGGCGGCTCTGAATCGCGAAGTCGGTAGCGCACCTCTTCGCCTGCGATCGTTGATTCAGGCTCGGCGCCTGCAAGGTCGCAATCCGGCAACCAGCGCTCGCGCAAGGCCGGAATGGTCACGGCGCGCCAGACCTTTGCTGGCGGCGCATCGAAATCAAATTCAAGTACCAGGGCTTCGTCGGGACGATCAGGCTTCGCGGCGTCGCTCATTGATCCCAGTCCTTATTGATCCATGTCCTTGAGGAGATCGGCGAGTGCTTCCATGCGCTTCGGCCAGTAGGCACGGTAGCGCGCAAGCCATGTGCCGATGGCCACGATTCCGTCCGGGTCGACTTCGTAATTCACGAAGCGGCCCTGTCGCTGTTCGCGCACGAGGCCTGCCGCGCGCAGCACCGAAAGATGCTGCGACATCGCCGGCTGGCTGATCTCCAAACCGTCGCGCAAAGCGCTGGCATTCAGGCTTCCGCCGGCGAGCTTCTCAAAGACTTTTCGGCGCGTCGGGTCGGCCAGTGCCTTGAAGATGTCGGCTTCGATCATGCCAACACATAAGCATTTACTTATGTGTCGCGCAAGCCCCCGATTACTGAAGCGCTTCTCCGTGCTGCGAGATATCCAGTCCCTCCAGCTCGTGCTCACGGGATACGCGCAGGGGCACGAACAGGGAGACCAGCTTGAGCAGGACGAAACTCACGCCGGCCGCCCAGACGAAGGTGACGGCGACCCCGTAGAGCTGGATCAGCAATTGCTGCGGATGGCCCTCGATCAGGCCGGCGGTGCCGCCGATCGCGCTGGTCGCGAACACGCCGGCCAGCAGCGTGCCGGTCAGGCCGCCGATGCCGTGGACGCCGAACACGTCGAGGGAATCGTCATAGTTGAAGCGGTGCTTGAGCCAGGTGCAGGCCCAGTAACAGACCGCGCCGGCGACGATGCCGATGACGATGCCATGCCAGGGCGCGACGAAGCCCGAAGTCGGCGTGATCGTGCCGAGCCCGGCGACCGCGCCGGAGATCATGCCGAGCACCGAAGGCTTGCGCCGGGTCGACCATTCGATCGCGCCCCAGGTCAGCGCGCCGGAGCAGGCCGCAAGATGCGTCGCGATGATCGCCAGCACCGCGCGCGAATTGGCTGCGCCCGCCGAGCCGCCGTTGAAGCCGAACCAGCCGACCCACAACAGGCCGGTGCCCATCACCGCGAGCGACAGATCGAACGGCGACAGATTTTCGGTGCCGTAGCCGTGGCGGCGGCCCATCACCTTGGCGGCGACGAGGCCGGCGGTGCCGGCCGACAGATGCACGACGAGGCCGCCGGCGAAATCCAGCACGCCCATGCTGGCGAGGAAGCCGCCGCCCCACACCCAATGCGCCAGCGGAATGTAGACGAAGATGAACCAGGCGACCGAGAACACCAGATAGGCGGAGAATCGCATCCGGTCGGCGACCGAGCCCGCGACCAGCGCCACGGTGATGATGGCAAAGGTCATCTGGTACAGCATGAACAGCGCTTCCGGGATCGTCTTCGCCGCCGGGTTGACGCTGTCCATCGTCATGCCCGCGAGGAACCAGCGGTCGAGCGTTCCGATCCACGGCCCGTCGCCGACGAAGCAGAGCGAATAGCCGAACGCCACCCAGAGGATCGAGATCATCGTCACCGCGGCGAGGCTCTGCGCCATGGTGGCGAGCACGTTCTTCTTGCGCACCATGCCGGAATAGAACAGCGCCAAGCCGGGGATCGTCATCATCAGCACCAGCGCGGTGGCGACGATCATCCAGGCGGTGTCGGCGGTGTTGATCTCGGAATTCGCGGCCTGCGCAGGCGCGGCAATGATCGACATAAATCCGGCCGGCGCAGCCATAGCAGCTGCGCGGCGCAACAATCCCGCCATGTCATTCCCCCCGGCATCAATTGGCGTCGCACGCTGTGGCGTCGTTGCCCGGTGCGATCGAAGAAGGATCAAAGCGTTTTCGAGCGAAGTGGATACCGGTTCGCGTGAAGAAAACGCGTCAAAACAAAAAGCTTTAAAGCGCGTCGCTGTCGGTTTCGCCGGTGCGGATGCGCAGCGCGTGGTCGATCGGCGTGACGAAGATCTTGCCGTCGCCGATCTGCCCGGTGCGCGCCGTCGCGGTGATCACGGCGACCGCCTTGTCGGCGACGTCGGAGGCGACCGCGATCTCGATCCGCAGCTTCGGCAGGAAGTTCACGACATATTCCGCGCCACGATAGATCTCGGTATGGCCCTTCTGGCGGCCGTAGCCTTTCACCTCGGTCACGGTCATGCCGTGGACGCCGATCGCGGTCAGCGCCTGGCGGACTTCATCGAGCTTGAAGGGTTTGATGATCGCGACGACGAGTTTCATGGTCAGGCCTATTCCCCGGGGATGCGCCACGCCGTATGTCCCCGGCGCAGCGTCAATCTGGCATCTTTCCGGGCAAATGGCATAAAAAACTTGCAGACTGAAGCGGAAAAACGTTTGGCCATGTGAACCGCCGCCTCTGTACAGGGCATCCGTTCATCCTTCACAATGCGTTTTTGGCATGGATGCGGTGAACCGAAGCGTCCCGGCCGGTACAAAAGTATGTTTGAGGGGGACGCTTCATGGCGAGTTGGTTCTACGCATCCGAGGGCAAGCAACAGGGACCCTATCCGGAAGGGCAATTCCGCGACCTGGTCGCGCAGGGAGTTGTGCGCCCGGATACGCTGGTGTGGTCCGAGGGCATGGCCGGCTGGCAGAAGGCCGCCGAAATCCCCGGCCTGATCGGCGGCGGCGGTGCGCCCCCGATGATGCCGGCCGGCGGTCCGCCGATGATGGGCTCCGGTGGTTACGCTGGCGCCGGCTACGCTGGTGGCGGCAGCGGCAGCGGCGGAGCGCTGGCGGTCGATTTCGGCATCCTCGAGTTCACCTGGCGCAGCATCGTGATGCTGATCGGCATGTGCCTCATCATTCCGGTGCCGTGGGTGTTCGTCTGGTACACGAAATGGATCGTGTCCTGCGTGAAGGTGCCCGGCCGGCCCAATCTCAGCTTCACCGGCAATGCGATGACGCTGGTGCCCTGGTTCTTCGGCTTCATCGTTCTGGCGATCGCGATCGGCGTCATCGGCAGTGCGCTGCTCAGCAATCTGCTGTTCATCGCGCAGATCGTGCTCTACTGGCTGCTGATCAAATGGATGGTCGCGAACCTCGCCTCCAACGGGCAGCCGCTCGGGCTCAGCTTCTCCGGCTCAGCTTGGGCCTATATCGGCTGGAATCTGTTGTTCGCGATCTCGATCATCACGATCATCGGCTGGGCCTGGGTCGCCGCGGCGCAGATGCGCTGGTTCTGCCGCAGCATCGAAGGCACGCGCCGCGAGATCGTGTTCAAGGGCAGCGGTCTCGGCATTCTCTGGCGCGGCATCGTCGCCGCGATCCTGTCCAGCCTCATCATCCCGATCCCGTGGGTGTATCGCTGGATCATGAACTGGTTTGCATCGCAGACCGAGCTCGCGCCGCGCGGGTCGCTCGGAGCTTGATCGCAAATCCCAGGCGCGACGAACTCGCGCCTGGGCTCTAGGACTTGCGCTCGCGCACAGAACCTTCTTGCGCGACGGAGGCGACCAGCGTGCCGTCGGGCTTGAAGATCGAGCCGCGGGTCAAGCCGCGGCCGCCGCGTGCGTTCGGCGAATCCTGCGCGTAGAGCAGCCATTCGTCGGCGCGGAACGGGCGGTGAAACCACATCGCGTGGTCGAGGCTCGCGGGCATCATGCGCTTGTCGAACAGCGTGCGGCCGTAGCGCGCCATGATCGCGTCGAGCAGCGAAAAGTCCGAGGCATAGGCCAGCGCGCACATGTGCAGCGCCGGATCGTCGGGCAACTTCGCCGCGGTCCTGATCCAGACGTGAATGCGGCCGTCCTCGATCTTCTCGCCGAAATAACGGCCGAGCTCGACCGGGCGCAGCTCGATCGGACGATCGGACTCGTAGTAGCGGCGGATGAACTCCGGCATCTCCTTGAACATCGGCTGCTTCGCCACCTCCTCCGCCGTGAGCTTTTCCGGCGGCGGCACGTCGGGGATCTTGTCCTGATGATCGAACGCGCTCTCCTCGTCGGCGTGGAACGACACCATGATCGAGAAGATCGCGTTGCCGTGCTGGATCGCGGTGACGCGACGGGTCGAATAGCTCTTGCCGTCGCGCAGGCGCTCGACCTGGTAGATGATCGGGATCTGCGGATCGCCCGGCAGGATGAAATAGCAATGCAGCGAATGCGGCAGCCGGCCCTCGACCGTGCGGCAGGCCGCAACCATCGCCTGCCCGATCACCTGGCCGCCGAACACCCGCTGCCAGCTCGTCTTCGGGCTGTTGCCGCGGAACAGATTCACCTCGAGCTGTTCGAGGTCGAGAATCGAGATCAGGTCGATCAGGCCTTTGGACATGATGGTGCTTTCGAAGCATCTCGTCATTCCCGGGCATCGCGACAGCGATGACCCCGGAATCCCGAGCCGATAACCTCTGGATTCCGGGTTCGCGCTTGTGCGCGGCCCGGAACGACGGAATGAGGCAGTTCCGCCCTTGTTTCACCGCACTGTTTCGCCCACCTCAAGTCTGCTAGCAAGGCCTGGAAAAGCCGAAGTGTGAGCCAGGAATTTGGTATGCCGGTACAGGGTAGCATTGTCATTGGTGGCGGCGCGTTTGCCGGCCTCGCGCTGGCCCTGGCGTTGCGCCAGGGGCTCGGGCCCGAGATTCCCGTCATCGTCGCCGATCCCGCGCTCGCGACCCGTCCGAGCCGCGACCCGCGCGCGACCGCGATCGTAGCCGCCTGCCGCCGCCTGTTCGAGGCCATCGGTGCCTGGGACGCCGTCAGGGGCGAGGCGCAGCCGATCCTCGACATGGTCGTCACCGATTCAAAGCTGGAAGACGCCACCCGTCCGGTTTTTCTGAACTTTGCCGGCGATGTCGCGCCGGGCGAACCGTTTGCGCATATGGTCGAGAACCGCCGTTTGATCGACGCGCTGGTGGTGCGGGCCGAGGCCGAGGGCATCGATCTCCGCGCCACGACGGTCGCGTCCTATGACGCGCGCCCGGAAGGCGTCGACGTGACGCTTGGCGACGGCAGCGTGATTGCGGCAAGCCTGCTGGTCGCCGCCGATGGCGCGCGGTCGAAACTGCGCGAGCGCGCCGGCATCGTCACCCATGGCTGGGAGTACGATCAATCCGGCATCGTCGTCACCGTCGGCCATGAGCGCGATCACGACGGCCGCGCCGAGGAGCACTTCCTGCCCGCGGGTCCCTTCGCGATTCTGCCGCTCTCCGGAAAACGATCCTCGCTGGTGTGGACCGAGCGCCGCAGCGAGGCCGCGCGCATCATCGCGTTGAGCGACGAGGAGTTCCACGGCGAGCTCGAGCGCCGGTTCGGCCTGCATCTCGGCGAGGTCAAGGCGCTCGACAAGCCGCGTGCGTTCCCGCTGTCCTATTTCGTGGCGCGCTCCTTCATCGCCGAGCGTCTCGCGCTGGTCGGCGATTCCGCGCATGTCATCCATCCGATCGCGGGCCAGGGCCTCAACATGGGGCTGAAGGATGTCGCAGCACTGGCCGAAGTCGTGGTCGATGCCGCGCGGCTCGGCATGGATMTCGGCGGCGTCGACGTGCTCGAACATTATCAGCGCTGGCGCCRCTTCGACACCATGGCGATGGGCGTTGCCACCAACTCGCTGAACTTCCTGTTCTCCAACCAGTCGACGCTGCTGCGCACGGTGCGCGACATCGGCCTCGGCCTCGTCGACCGCGCCCCGCCGCTGAAGAACCTCTTCATCCGCCAGGCCGCCGGTTTGACCGGTGAGATCCCGCGGTTGCTGAAGGGTGAGGCGTTGTAGGAGTTCGCGCTCCATCCGGGCTACAAGAACCTCAATCGATCTTGCGCGCCTCTTCCGGCAGCATGATCGGGATGCCGTCGCGGATCGGGTAGGCCAGCTTGGCGCTGCGCGAGATCAGCTCCTGCTTTGCGGAATCGAACTCCAGCGGACCCTTGGTCAGCGGGCAGACCAGGATCTCCAGCAATTTGGGATCGACGCTGGTTTCGGGGCGTTCGGTGGGCGCGTTCATTGGAGTCTCCGAAGATCGCTTGCCTCTAGCACAGAAAATCGCGGCCGCCCATTGCGCCACCAGAGCGTTTTCGAGCGAAGTGGGTACCGGCTCGCATAAAGAAAACGCGTCAAAACAAGAATCTAGGCAGAGACCATCCGCATGATCTCGTCGACCAGGCCCGGGAGCCGTGCCGCCGGCACCGGCGTGCCCGACAAGGCAAAGCCCAGGAATGTCCAGTACAGGATCTGCGCGCGCGCCTGCGCCTTCGCCGGCTCAAGCCCCCGCATCGCAAGCAGCGTCTCGATATAGTCGATCCTGCGGCGGTCGATCGCGCGGACCGCGCCTTGCGCGGCCGTATCGAACGCCGCCCAGCTGCGCACGGCGCGCTCCAGGTCGAGCCGGGCGCCAAAGGATCTCCGCAGCAGCGCCTTCAGCGGCTCGTCGCCGGCGGCCTCGACATCGGCGATGATCTGTTCGGCCGCGATCTCGCGCCAGCGCTTCAGGACTTCAGCGTGGAACGCGCCGAGATCGGCGAAATGCCAATAGAAGCTGCCGCGCGAGACGCCCATGGCCCTTGCGAGCGGGTCGGCTTTCAGGGCCGTGAAGCCGTTCTTGGCCAGCGCCTTCAGGCCCTGTTTGATCCAGTCGTCGGCGGAGAGTTGTTCGGTCATGACCGGTTCCGGAATTGGCCATACACTAGTGTATTGACAGGCGGCGGGCCAGCGCCTATCTCACCATACACAACTGTATGGACGAAGCTTCAGGGAGCTGTGCCGATGCGTGATCTCTTGCTCCAGTGCTCCGGCGTCGTGGCCATTGCCGTAGCCCTCATCCATGGCGTTCTCGGCGAGACCAAGGTCTTTGCCCGCGCCCGCATCGAGCCGGAACGGCTCCGCACCCTGATTCGCCTGGTCTGGCAGGCCTCGACCGTCGCCTGGATCGGCGGCGGCGTGCTCCTGATCGCGGCGCCCTGGATGGAATCGGAGCTGGCGCGCCGCTGGATCGTCGTCACCATGGTCTGTGTGTTCGGCTTCTCGGCTGTCGCCAACGCGTGGGCCACGCGCGGCCGGCATTTCGGCTGGATGGCGCTCAGTGCCGTCGTTGCGATGGCGGTTGCCGGCTATTGAGGTGCCGCGCACAGAATGCCGGCCGTCAAACCGTGAGGCGTAAGGCCGCAGCGGCCGTTCAAATGCATGCTGCCTACGGAGCCAACTGATCTTTTCCGGATCGTTAGAATAACTCTAAAGCCATCTGCGTCCAAACCGGATTGACTTCATCATCTCCTTTGCTTCCTTCGGTCCCGCTTCGCGGCTCCGCGCAGCGCCCACGACAGAGGAGGAGACGTTCGTGAAGGTCATTCGTGTAGTTGCCATTGCACTGACGATCGGAATTGGCATGGGATCGGCGGCCATGGCCGACGGGTTCAAGGACTGCACCAAGCTCGACAAGGCGTCGTGGAAGCCGGCCGCCGAAGCCGAAGCCAAGGCCAAGGCGCTGGGTTACGAAGTGCGGCGCTCCAAGATCGAAGGCTCGTGCTATGAGGTCTACGGCGTCAAGGAAGGCAAGCTCTACGAGCTGTTCTACAGCCCGGAAGATCTTAGCCTGAAGAAGACGGTTGCCAAGTAGGGTTTCAAGCAAGGTATTGAGCAAGGCTTGAGGATAGTCACGGCTTGATCGAAGAAGCGGTGCCAGAAACGCGCGGGGGGGCCGACAGGACCCCCGCGGATCGAACCGCCTCGCGGACGATCTCGGTCTGGGACCTCCCGCTACGCCTCTGGCACTGGGCCCTCGCGGCTTGCGTTCTGGCCGCCTGGTTCACCCCGACCGTCTATGACGGGCTTCACCGCATCCTCGGCTATACGGTGCTCGGGCTCCTGGCCTTCCGCCTCGCCTGGGGTTTCCTGGGAAGCCGCTATTCACGCTTCCGCATGGTCGGCGTCAGGCTTCGTGCCGCGCCAGGTTATCTCTGGAACCTGCGCCGCGGCATGACGGGCCGCTACATCGGTCTCAACCCCGCCGGGACGTTGATGCTGGTGGCGCTGCTGTTGTCGCTCGCCGTCTCGACCATCACCGGCGCGATGTCGGTGACCGTGACCTTCTTCGGCGTCTGGTGGGTCGAGGACACCCACCATTATTCATCGGATGCGGTCATTGTCCTGGTCGTGCTGCACGTCGCGGGCGTGGTGATGATGGGGATCCTCCAGCGCGAGAACCTGATCCGCGCGATGATCACGGGACGCAAGCGCATCCGCAGTCACCTCTGAACGTTCGTTGCCGGTCACAGCACAAATTGTTCACGATCGGCAGCCGGCAATCCGACGTCCTCTCCCGCAAATGCTCGGCAATTCGAATTGCGCAGGCAGCGTTACCAGCCGATGCCTGCCTCTGACGTCGCCAGAATGCTGCGGCGAGGTGCCGGAGCAGCCGTCCGCGCTGCCTGAGCATTCAGCCCCTCACTGCAACGGCGGATCGCCGCTGGTGCGCTTCTTGGCGAGATCCATCTCGGTCACCGCGATCAGGATTTCGGCGCGGGTCTTCAAATCCGGCGCCTCCAGCATGGCCTGCTTTTCCGCGGGGCCATAGGGCGACATCATCGCCAGTGCGTTGACGAGCGCCTCATTGGGCGCGCTCTCGACGCCTTCCCAGTCGACCTTGAGATTGTTGGCCTTCAGGAAATCCGCCAGCACGGTCAACAGCGCCTCGCGATCGACCTCGTCCTCGCCCATGCGCGCGGTGAAGTCGTCGACGAAGGTGAAGAAGTCCACCTTGCACTGGCGGTAGGCGGTCAGCACTTCAAGCTCCTTGACCACCTTGAAGCGCGAGACGCCGGTGAGCTCGAGGAGGTAGCGGCCGTCGCCGGATTCGGCCAGCTGGGTGATGCGGCCGACGCAGCCGACGCGGAACAGCGCCGGCCTGTCGGAATTCTTCGGCGAGTGCGCGACGTCGGGCTGGATCATGCCGATCAGGCGATGGCCGTCGCGCAAGGAATCGTCGACCATCGAAAGGTAACGCGGCTCGAAGATGTTGAGCGGCATCTGGCCGCGCGGCAGCAAAAGCGCGCCCGGCAGCGGAAATACCGGAATGATCTCCGGCAGGTCGGCGGGGCCGCGATATTCGATGTTGATCGGCATCTGGACCCCGCTAGACTCGCTAGAGCATGATCCGGACCCGGAGGGCCGCGTTAGCGCAAAGTGTGAAGCGGCTTTCCGACAAGATCATGCTCCAACAATAACCCTTACGAAAACAGGATCGTCGACAAGCGCTTTCGTCCCTCGATGGTAGCATCATCCGTGCCACCCCAGGCCTCGAAGAATTGCACGAGCTGCTTGCGGGCGCCGTCGTCGTTCCACTTGCGGTCGCGCTTGATGATCGCCAGCAACTGCTCGGTGGCCGCCGCCCGGTTGCCTTGCGCATTCAGCGCGGTCGCAAGGTCGAAGCGAGCCTGATGATCGAGCGGGTTTGCGGCGACTTTCTGTTCCAGCTCGGCCACCGGCCCCAGCTGCTCCGCCTGCTCGGCGAGATCGATCGCGGTCTGCACGGCTTTCACGGCGGGGTCGTTGCGCTTCGATTCCGGCACCATCGCCAGCGTCTGCTTGGCCTGCTCCATCGCGCCGGAGACGGCGTAGCATTTCGCGAGTCCGGCAAGGGCCGCGATGTTGGTCGAATCGTGCTGCAGCACCTCGGCATAGATCTGCGCGGCGGCGGCGGCGTCCCCCTCGGCGAGCACCGCCTCGGCCTCTTGCAGGATCTCGGCGATATTGGGCTCGCCCGGCGCCGTCACGCCCTTGGTCACCTTTTCGATGAAGGCGTTGACCTGGCTCTCCGGCACTGCGCCCATGAAGCCGTCGGCCGGCTGGCCGTTGACGAAGGCGATCACGGCCGGGATCGACTGGATGCCCATCTGGCCCGGGATCGCCGGATGCTGGTCGATGTTCATCTTGACCAGCTTGACCTTGCCCTTGGCCGCCTTGACCGCCTTTTCCAGCACGGGCGTGAGCTGCTTGCAGGGGCCGCACCACTCCGCCCAGAAGTCGATCAGAACCGGCTGGCGCTTCGATTCCTCGATGACGTCCTTCACGAAGGTCTGGGTGGTGGTGTCCTTGATCAGATCGGCCGCGGCCGCGCCCGCCGCTCCGTTACCCTGGTCGATGATCGTCACGGGATCCCCTCGTCTGATGTCTGGAATGGCGGCTCTTTAGCACGTCGCCAAATCATATGCTTCGTTGTCGGCTCCTAGATTGGGCCGAATGGGCCGAATTTCAATCCATCAGGGCCGATTCGCCGGTTCCGGGACGTTTTCGGGCRATTTGGCCGCGTTCGGGGTCCATATGGCCCTTCAATTGCGAATCTATGCTGCCGGTAGCTGTTGCATTCGCCGTCCGCTTTTGGCATACGACAGCCGTTGCCGGCGCGTCATGCGACCGACACAGGATGCGGGTGTAGCTCAGTGGTAGAGCACGACCTTGCCAAGGTCGGGGTCGAGGGTTCGAGCCCCTTCGCCCGCTCCAATTTTTCCCAAAGCATCCAGCCAAACCGGGTCGGGCCGTGGTTTTCCACGCCGCTGGCGGCTGTATTGGGTCTCAAATGACAATACTGGTCACGGGCAGCGCGGGCCACCTTGGGGAGGCCGTTCTCCGTATGCTCCGGGGACGCAGTTTCCCCGCGCGTGGAATCGATCTGAAGCCATCGCCCTTCACCGATGCCGTCGGCTCGATCGTCGATTCCGACTTCGTGCGGCGCCGGATGGAGGGCGTCACCGCCGTGATCCACACCGCGACGCTGCACAAGCCGCATGTGGCGACCCACGGCAAACAGGATTTTGTCGACACCGACGTCACCGGCACGCTCAATCTGCTCGAGGCAGCGGTCGCCGCCGGCGTGAAGAGCTTCGTCTTTACCAGCACCACCAGCGCGTTCGGCTCGCAGCTCCGGCCGGAGGCAGGGCAGGCTGCGGTGTGGGTCACCGAGGATCTGGCGCCGGTGCCGAAGAACATCTACGGCACGACGAAGCTGATGGCCGAGACGCTGTGCGAGCTGTTCTTTCGCGAGCGCGGCCTGCCCGTCGTGATCTTGAGGACCTCGCGCTTCTTCCCTGAGGACGATGACGATCCGGCGATGCGCTCGGCTTACCCGCTGGACAACGTACAGGCCAATGAGCTGCTCTATAGACGGCTGGATATAGCGGACGCGGTGAGCGCCCATCTCCTCGCCGTCGAGCGCGCGCCGAAGATCGGTTTTGCCCGTTACATCATCTCCGCGACGAGCCCGTTCGAGCCCCGTCATCTCGCGGCGCTCGCGCGCGACGCGGCCGGTGTCGTGCGCGAGCTCTACCCGGATTGCGCGCAGCTCTATGCGGCGCGCGGATGGCGGCTATTCCCCGAGATCGACCGCGTCTATGTCAACGACCGTGCGCGGCACGAGCTGGGCTGGCGGCCCGAATTCGACTTCGCGCATGTCCTGAACAGCCTGTGCGAGGGCACGGATTTTCGCAGCACGCTGGCACGCGAGATCGGGTCGAAAGGCTATCACGACACGGTATTCGACGACGGACCCTATCCCGTCGCCTCGTAATCGCCGTCTTTGCCGTTTTGCTCGATGCATCAAATGTCTGTCCGGCGTCACTGGGAGCAGACCGGGCTAAGCCGTTCTACTGTGCATGGGGTTGTTTTCGCAATTTTGTGCGACCGCCCCTCCTGCTGCCTGCAAATCAGTCACGCGTTATTTTGATTCCGCGTTGCAGCGAGACCGTTGTCGGCGCCGTGCAAATCTTCGTGGCATTCAGTCTCAATTTCTATTGAGTCTGACTGCAGTGCTCCCGACGCGCTTCTCACCGTCCGCAGATGTGCTAACCTTTTTGCGTCTGTCGTCCTGACAGACTCCGAACTTCGCCTCTCGACTAGCAAAACAAAATAACGTGCAGCCCTGACGGCTGCCTTAGGGGAGTGACGTGATGAAATTCCATCAATCCGTCTTTCAATCCGTCCTGGCGCTTGCAGCGGTTGCCCTTCTCGCGGGGACAAGCGCAGTCAGCGCGCAACAGCAGGACAAGAACCGCCAGCTGAAGAAATACGAGTCCGGCACCAAGGAGTTCTGGACCCATCCGCCGGATGACTGGTTCCTCGGCGACGAGACCGAGGCGCAGAAGGGCCTCGCGCCGCCGTCGGGCCCGCCGACCGGCGCGTCGGAGGCCGAGCTCGCCGCGATGATGAAGAAGATCAAGCTGCCGGCCGGCTTCAAGATCGAAGTCTATGCGCCCGGCGTTCTCGCCGCGCGGCAGATGGCCTGGGGTGACAAGGGCACGCTGTTCGTTGGCTCGTTCGGCCTCGGCAACGTCTATGCCATCAAGGACAACAACGGAAAGAAAGAGGTCAAGACCATCCTGAAGGGGCTGAACATGCCCACCGGTCTCGCCTTCAAGGATGGCGCGCTCTACGTCATCGCGGTCGACAAGCTGATCCGTTACGACAACGCCGAAGCCAATCTCGACAAGCTCGGTGACGGCAAGGTCGTCTATGATGACATGCCCTCCTATGCCGCGCATGGCTGGAAGTACATCGCGGTCGACAAGGAAGGCTGGTTCTACCTGCCGTTCGGACCGCCCTTCAACGTCGGCGTGCCCCCGACCAGTGTCTCGCAGATCCGCCGCGTCGATCCCAAGACCGGCAACGCCGAAATCTATGCGCTCGGCGTTCGCAACTCGGTCGGCGGCGACGTCGATCCGCGCACCGGCAAATATTGGTTCACCGAGAACGCGCGCGACTGGATCAGCGACGATCTGCCCTCAGACAAGCTGAACATGATCTCGAAGATCGGCGAGCATTTCGGCTATCCCTACTGCCACCAGGGCGACCTGCTGGATACGAAGTTCGCGATGGGTCACAAGTGCTCCGAGTTCACGCCGCCCGTGCTGAACCTCGGCGCGCATGTCGCTCCGCTCGGTATGAAGTTCTATACCGGCGATCAATTCCCCGCCGAGTACAAGAATAACATCCTGATCGCCGAGCACGGCTCCTGGAATCGTCACAAGTACCAGGGCGGCAATATCACGCGCGTGATCGTCGGCCCCGACGGCAAGAACGCCAAGAAGGAGGTGTTCGCCTCCGGTTGGATCGAGGGTGACCAGGGCTATCTCGGCCGTCCCAACGACATCATCCTCGCCAAGGACGGCTCGATCCTCGTTGCCGACGATTGGGCCGGCGCGATCTACCGCATCAGCTACAGCAAGAAGTAGCGTAAGACGACACGAGGCTGCGACCGGACGACGGTCGCAGCCTCTTTTGTTTGTGACAGGCTTGCAGCGGAACGCGTTCGTCATGCCCGGACTTGATCCGGGCATCCATCAAACGAGAAACCTCTTTGCAAACGGGATGGATTGCCGGGCCTACGCCAAGCAGGCGGGTCAAGCCCGGCAATGACAGCCGGAGAAATCAGCCATGCGAGTCGTTCGGTTTGGAATTCTGTCTGTGACGCTATCGCTCGCAGCACTTGCAATCGTCCGTGCTCAGGCCGCCGATAATGCCGCGATCCAGGAGAAGGCCGCCGTCTGCTCCGGCTGTCACGGCGAGAACGGCATCTCGCAGACGGAGAACATCCCCTCGCTGGCCGGCCAGCCCGATCAATTCATCCAGTGGCAGCTCGTGTTCTTCCGCGCGGGCTCGCGCAAGAACGACCAGATGCAGCCGATCGCCGAGGAGATCACCAACGAGGACATCCGCAATTTCGGCGCCTATTTCGCGCAGATGACGCCGCCGAAGGCCGCGGAAGACGCGGATCCGGACCTGTCGAAAAAAGGCGCGCAAGTTGCCGTGGGCCGCCGCTGCGCCTCGTGCCACACGGATAGCTTTGCCGGCACCAAGGCGGTTGCCCGGCTCGCGGGCCAGCGCGAGGAATACCTGGTCAAGGCGCTGCACGACTACAAAAGCAGCCAGCGCGTCGGCGGCGGCGGCGCTGCGATGGCCGATGTCGCCTATCACATGAGCGATGAGGAAATCACCGCCGTCTCGCACTATCTCGCGTATTTCAAGTAACGCGGAGTCGTTGCGGCAAACGCCGCTGTCGTCCCGGGGCGCGACGAAGTCGCGAGCTACGATGCGCAATTGCGCATCTGAGGACCCATAGCCGCAGGATCAAGTTTGGCGAAGACTCGTGGTGACCAGCTCGCGTCATAACCACTCCCTGTGGTTATGGGTCCCGGGCTCGCGCTCTGCGCGCCCCGGGACGACAGCAAAGTTTGGAGCTACCCCGCCCGCTGCCTCTCATACGCCTTCAGATGCGTATACGCGATGCGCAGCTTCGGCACCGGCACCTTGGCGGCGTCGGCGCGCGCGATGAGGTCGCCAATGACGTGATCGGCCTCGACCGGCAGGCCCGCCTTGATGTCGCGGAACATGGATGCCGTCATCGGCGATCCCTCGGTGGTGAGGTTGCCCTTCACGCGCTCGAAGAACGGGCCGCCCGGCGTGTAGCCCGACGCGGTGGCGATCGCGCTGGTCTCGTCCAGCATGCCGAGCAAAAAGTCTCGGCCGCCGGGGGCCGCGAGGATGTTGCCGACGGAGGTGCGCATCAGGCTGGTGCTTGCGGCGAGCGAAGACAGGAACACCCACTTCTCCCACATGTCCTGCATGATGTTCTGGCTGGCGGCGGCGCCATTGATGCCGCTCTTGAAGGCCTCGTCGATCGCCTTTACCCGGTCCGAGAGTTTGCCGTCGCGCTCGCCGTAACTGAGCGACTGCATCGGCTGGAGCTGCACCACTTCGCGCTTCTCGTTCAGGGTTGCCGCGATGGCGCAGAGGCCGCCGAGCACGCGCTCCTTGCCGAATTTTTCGTCGAGCGTGTCGAGATGCTTCATGCCGTTGAGCATGGGAATGATCGCCGTATCAGGGCCGACCGCGGCCGCGAACGACTTGATGGCGTCGTCGAGGTCGAACGCCTTGCAGCTCAAGAGCACGACGTCGAACTTTCCCTTGAGCGCGTCGGCCTGAACGGTCGGCGGATTCTTCAGCGTCACGTCGCCGCTCGGGCTCTTGATGACGAGGCCGGCGCTCGCGAGCTCGCCGGCGCGCCGCGGCCGGACCAGGAAGGTGACGTCGCGGCCGGCCTGTAACAGCCTGCCACCAAAGTAGCCGCCGATGGCGCCGGCGCCGACCACGAGGATACGCATGGGAGAACTCCGTTCTTATTCTTGGCTTTATACTTGGCTTTATTTTTGGCGGATGGCGATTAGGAAGTAGCGAATAGCAGGCGCGATTTCCACTCGCTATTCGCTACGCGCCATTCGCGCGCTTCACTTTCCCGACACCATCTCCTCGACCTCGCGCAGCTGCTCCTTGCCGAAGAACATCTCGTTACCGACGAAGAAGGTGGGCGAGCCGAACGCACCGCGGGCAACGGCGTCCTCGGTGTTCTTGATCAGCTTGCCCTTGACCTCGGGCTCCTGGGCGCGCGCGAACAGTTTATGGGCATCGAGGCCGGAGGATGCCAGTGCCTTCGCCGCGACTTCCGGGTCGTCCATCTTCTTCGGCTCGCGCCACATGTGGTGGAAGGCGGCCTCGACATATTTTTCGAACACGCCCTCGGCCTGTGCCGCGATCGCGGTACGCATCAGGTTCAGCGTGTTGACCGGGAAGAACGGATTCATGACATAGGGCGGGACCTTGAAGCGCTTGACGAAGCGCTCGGTCTCGACCGCCTGGAATTCGCGCTTGTTCTTGATGCCGGCGAGCGTCTCGGCCGGCGACTTGTTGTTGGTCGACTTGAAGATGCCGCCGAGCAGGATCGGCACGTACTCGAATTTGACGCCGACGCGCTGCTCGATCGCCGGGATCGCAAGATGACTGAGATAGGCGTTCGGGCTGCCGAAATCGAACAGGAATTGCGGGGCTGTGCGGGTCAAAATCGTTCTCCCTGACCTGGCTTTTGATCTGGCTTTTCATCCATTGTGGCGCAGCGCGCGCCACGGGTCCACCGTTTAATGATGGTCATAATATCTTGATGATCCGGTCAGATCAGACGCCGGATCGCGCGCCTGCGCCACACCGTGAGGTAATAGCCCATCTGCAAAACGAACATGGCGCAGAACACGATCGGATAGGCGGCCCACACACCTTTCAGGCCGATCGTGCGGCTCAGGATCACAGCGGCCGGCAGCTCGATTGCGACAATGGCGAAGATCGACAGCAGCATTGGCGTCAAGGCGACGCCGGCCGCGCGCATGGCTCCGGAAAACACGGTGGCCAGGCCGAACGGCACCGAGCTCCACAGCGCGATGTGAAGCAGTCCCCCGGCGAGGTCGAGTACGGCACTGTCGGTGATGAAGAGTCCGAGCACGGCCGGCGGCGCCAGATAGATCAGCCCCACCAGCCCGCCGGTCAGGACGATGTTGAACATGAGGCCGGTGCGCACGATGCCATCGAGCAGCGTCCTGTTGCCGCCGCCGATAGCCTGTGCGCCGAGGATCGAGACCGCGATCGAAATCGACATTGCCGTGAACTGCGTGTAGCCCATCACCTGGTTGACCGCGCCATACGCGGCGGTGGCATCCGATCCAAAGCCGTTGACGAGCCCGAGCAGCACGAGCTCTGCGATCGCCATCACCACCATGCCGACTGCGCTCGGCAGTCCGATGCCGAGGATCTTTCCGAGCACGGCACGATTGAGCCGCAGATGACGCAGCAGCGCGGCATCCGGTGCCAGTGCATGCTTCGTCCGCAGCAGATAGAGGGCCAGCGCGAGCAGCGTCAGCGCGTTGGCAATCGCTGCCGCCCAGGCTGGGCTGGTGATTCCCGCGGCAGGCAATCCGAACGCGCCGCGGATCAGTATCGGCGTCAGGATCAGTCCGATGGTGGTCGACAAGGCCAGCGCCAGCAGCGGCGTCACGGCGTCACCGACGCCGCGGATCATCGCCGTCATCAGCAGGAAGACGAAGCCGAGCGGCATGGTGAGCAGCATGATGCGCGCATAGGCACTGGCCTGGTCGAGGATGTCCGCTGGCGTCGCGAGCATCGTCATTAGTTGCCGGCTGAAGAAGCCGCCGACCAAAGCAACCGAAAGCGAGAGCAGCAGGCCGATCGCGAGCGTCGTGCCGACGACGATCCTGATCCTGCCATGCTCGCCAGCGCCAAAGGCCTGGCCGATCAGCACAGTGGCGCCGGTGCTCAGGCCCATGACGAAGGCGAACAGRAAGAACATCACCGGGAAGAACGCCGACACCGCTGCGAGTGCGTCGACGCCGATCATCTGGCCGAGATAGACGTTGCTGACGGTCCCGAACAGCGATTGCAGCGCGTTGCTCAGCACCAGCGGTGCGAGGAAGCGGAGGAATGTCGTCCAGAGCGGTTTTGGCGCGGACATGGATAGGCCTTTCATCAGGGCGTGCGAAGCCGTTGCCGCGCGATGCACGCGCGGCTTGGCCGTCGATGGGGTGAGAGAAGTGCTGCGCCTAAGCGCGGTCGCTGTAGGCGAGCTTGACGATGTGGTCGCGGACGTCGACCGGCCAGTCGGCGATCAGTCCGGTGAAGCGCCGCCGGTCATCCGCGAACAGSGCGCGSGAMGCTTCCTCGAACTGCGGCAGATTACCCGCCATGGTCGACATGAAGTGATAGGCCGCATCACGCGCCTGCCGCTCGCGGTCCTTGTCGCCGCTTGCGCGTCTCGCCTCGTCGACGAGTTTCCGCAGCGCGACCGAGGCGCCGCCCGGCTGGGCTCCGAGCCACTCCCAGTGCCGCGGCAGCAGCGTCACCTCGCGCGCGACCACGCCGAGCTTCGGCCGGCCGCGCCCGCGGGGCTCGCTCGGTGGCGCGGTCTCCTCGACCGGCGGCGGGACAAGCTTCGCCACCCGCGCCAGCACCTCGCGATCCCCGCCGCGCAGATCGAAGTCGATCGATCGGCCCGTGTGGTCCTCGAAGATGATGATGGGCTCGTCCGGCGGTGGCGTGATCCGCTTGACGACCAGCGCGACCTCTCCTGCTGGCCCGGACGCCAGGCGGCGATGGCCCTGGAACGCCGTGAAAGTCCGTTGCATTGAAATCATTGCCATATTGATGACGTTGGCCCTTTAATATCCGGGTAAATTGCGGTCGTCAATATACCCGGATGAAATTATCCGTGGGGATGGCTCGACATTGCGTTCCCGGGCTGGCACGAACGCGCGACCGACCACGCCTAGCCTGGGGACCTCAACGATGCTGACCGTTCACCACCTCAACAATTCCCGCTCACAGCGGGTGCTGTGGCTGCTCGAGGAGTTGGGCGTGCCCTACGAGATCGTGTGCTATCAGCGCCAGCCGGACATGCGCGCGCCGAAGGAGCTGCGCGCCATCCATCCGCTCGGCAAGTCGCCCGTCATCACCGACAACGGCAACACCATCGCCGAGTCCGGCGCGATCATCGAATACCTCATCGCCACCTACGGCAACGGCCGGCTGATTCCGCCGCCGAACACGCCGGAGCGGCTGCGCTTCACCTATTGGTTGCACTATGCGGAGGGCTCGGCGATGCAGCCGCTGCTGCTCAAGCTGCTGTTCACGCTGATGCCGAAGCGCGCACCCGCACTGCTTCGCCCGCTGGTGCGCAAGGTCTCGAACCAGGCGCTCACCGCGCTGGTCAATCCGCAGCTCAAGCAGCACATGGATTATTGGGAAGGCGAGCTCGGCAAGAGCGAGTGGTTTGCCGGCAACGAGTTCACCGCCGCCGATATCCAGATGAGCTTCCCGCTCGAAGCCGCGCAAGCGCGTGGCGGGCTCGAGCTCGGCCATCCCAAGGCGATGGCATTCCTGGAACGCATCCATGCGCGCCCGGCGTATGCCAGAGCGCTGGAAAAAGGCGGGCCGTACCAGGTGGGGCGGTAAATTACTTCACCGCCCCGGGTGACAACGCCGGACTAATCCGCGTGCAGCACGCGCCCGCGCGTCTCCGGCAGCGCGAAGGCGGCAATGAAGAACAGCACGTAAGCCACCACCGCGAACATCGCGATCGCATTGGCGAGCGACGTCGTCGCCGAGAGCGCGCCGACCAGGAACGGAAACAGCGCGCCGATGCCGCGGCCGAAATTGTAGCAGAAGCCCTGGCCGGAGCCGCGCAGCCGCGTCGGATAGAGCTCGGTCAGGAACGCGCCGATCCCCGAGAAATAGCCCGAGGCGAAGAAGCCCAGCGGGAAGCCGAGCACCCACAGGATCTCGTTGGTCAGCGGCAGCTGCGTGTAGAGCAGCACCACGGCCATGGCGCCGATCGAGAAGATCAGGAACAGATTGCGCCTGCCGATGCGATCCGCGAGCCAGGCTCCGACGAGATAGCCGATGAAAGAGCCGATGATCAGCGTCGAGAGATAGCCGGTCGAACCGACGATCGACAGGTGCCGCTCCTTGGTCAGGAACTGCGGCACCCAGAAGGTGACGGCGTAGTAGCCGCCCTGGCAGCCTGTCGCCATCAGCGAGGCCAGGATCGTGGTCTTCAGGATCGGGCCGGAGAAAATTTCCCAGAGCGCCGGACGATCGCCGCTCGCGGCCTGTTTTGCGCGGGCCTCGGCCGCGATCTCGGGCTCGGTGACGGAGCGGCGGATGTAGAACACCAGCAGCGCCGGCAGTGCACCGATCACGAACATCCAGCGCCACGCCGTCTCCGGCGGCAAAGCCGAGAACAGGATCGCCTGCGACAGCACGGCGAGACCCCAGCCGACCGCCCAGCCCGACTGCACCGAACCGACTGCGCGTCCGCGATATTGCGGACGGATCGCCTCGCCCATCAGCACGGCGCCCGCCGCCCACTCGCCGCCGAAGCCGAGGCCGAGCACGGCGCGTGCGATCAGGAGCTGGTCGAAATTCTGCACGACCGCGCAGACCAGCGAGAAGAACGAGAACCAGATGATGGTGATCTGGAGCGTCCTGACACGTCCGATATGATCGGAGAGATAGCCGCCGAGCCAGCCGCCGATCGCGGAGGCCAGCAGCGTCACGGTGCCGGCGAGTCCGGCCGAGGCCGCATCGACCTTCCACAGCGCGATGATGGTGCCGATCACCAGCGGATAGATCATGAAGTCCATGCCGTCGAGCGCCCAGCCCGCCGCGCAGGCCCAGAACGTCCGTCGCTCCGGCGCGTTCATGTCGCGATAGAAGGCGAGGAGGCTGGTGTCTTCGATCTCCGCGCGCTCAATGCGCTGGGTCGGATCGGCTGTGCTCATGTGCGTTTCCCCGGCGGTCCCTTAAAGCTGCGCGGTGGTAGCACGCACGGCAGCCCGCGCAAGCTGCCGTGCCATGCAACGGCGAGACTACTGTCCCGCGGCTTCCGCGCCGCGGGTACGCGGATCGGGCGCGCCGAGTGGCCCGTTCGGCGTCACCAGAATCGAATTGGCCGAGGTCTGTCCCATCGGCTCGACGATGAGGTGATCCATCGCCCTCAGCTCGAACAGCACATCGCCGGAAAAGCCGCTCTCGACGCGCACCTCGTCCGGCAGCCATTGGTGATGCAGCCGTGGCGCAGCGACGGCGGCGGCCACATCCATCTTGTAGTCGAGCACGTTGACGACGACCTGGAGCACGGTCGAGATGATGCGGCTGCCGCCGGGTGAGCCCGTCACCAGCACCGGCTTGCCGTTCTTGAGCACGATGGTAGGGGACATCGAGGACAACGGCCGCTTGCCGGGTCCGGGCAGATTGGGCTCGAAACCGACGAGGCCGTAGGCGTTGGAAGCGCCGACCGCGGCGGTGAAATCGTCGAGCTCGTTGTTGAGCAGCACGCCGGTTCCGTCGGCAACGAGGCCGACGCCATAGCTGAAATTCAGCGTGGTGGTGTTGCTGACGGCATTGCCGCCGGCGTCGACGACGGAAAAGTGCGTGGTGTTGGTGCCCTCGCGCGGCGCGGGAGGGGCGGAGACGAGCTGCCTCGACGGCGTGGCGCGCTCCGTGGAGATGCCGGCGCGCAGCTTGGCGGCGTAGTCCTTTGCCGTGAGCGTCTCGATCGGTGCATTGACGAAGGCGGGATCGCCGAGATAGCGCGCACGATCCGCATAGGCGCGCTTCATGGCTTCGATCAGCAGATGCAGCGAAGCTGGCGACCCCTGTTTCAGATCGGCCAGCTGAAAGCCCTCGAGGATGTTGAGCGTCTCCACCAGCACCACGCCGCCGGAGGACGGCAGCGGCATCGAGACAATGTCGTAGCCGCGATATGTGCCGCGCACCGGGGCACGGACCACGGCCTGATAGGATTTCAGATCGGCCGGCGTCATGATGCCGCCGGCGTCAGTCACGGCCTTGGCGAGCTTGTCCGCGACCGGCCCCTCATAGAAACCGCGCGGCCCCTGTGCAGCGACGGCCGACAGCGTTTCGGCGAGATCACTCTGCACCAGCCTGTCGCCTTCGCCGAGCGGTGTGCCGTCGGGGCGCGAGAAGATCCTGGCCGACGACGGCCAGCGCGCCAGCCGCCGGTGCCAACCCGGCAGCGTGTCGGCAAGGTCGTCGGTGACAACAAAACCGTCGCGGGCGAGCCCAATCGCGGGCTCGAGCAGCTGTGCCAGCGTGAACCGGCCCGAGCCGTATTTTTCCAAGGCCAGCACAAGACCGGCGACGGTGCCGGGCACGCCGACGCCGAGCGCGGAATCCCGCGACTTCGCCGCATCGGGCTTGCCGTCAGCGCCGAGGAAGATCTGCGGGGTGGTCGCAGCCGGCGCGGTCTCGCGATAGTCGATCGTGATGTCCTCGTTGCGCTCGGCCGAATGGATCACCATGAATCCGCCGCCGCCGATGTTGCCGGCGCGCGGATACGTCACGGCCATCGCAAAGCCGGTGGCGACCGCGGCATCGACCGCGTTGCCGCCGCGGCGCAGGATGTCGGCGCCGACTTGCGCCGATATCTTTTCCTGCGCCACCACCATGCCGTGCTCGGACGGAACGGCGTGCACCGCGTCGAGCGCGGGTGGGACATAGGCTCGCCGCGCATCCTGTGCGGTGGCAGACGAAAAACCAAACGCCAGAGTGGCAATGAAGGCGAAAAATGTCCGCCGTGTCGGATATGACGACATCATCAAGCTTCCGTCGCGGCCTCAGGCCAGTTCCCACGCGTCGCTTCAATGCTATACGCTTTGCCCCAACAGAGGCAAAACTGTTCGTGATGGGGACTGGAATATGACGACGATCGCCTCGGATGCGCGCTTGGCCGGCGCGCAGCGGACCTATCCGCCGCGCGCCGCCGTTATCAGCTGGATCTTCTTCGATTGGGCCGCGCAGCCTTATTTCACGCTGATCACGACCTTTGTTTTCGCACCCTATTTCGCCACCAGCATTGCGCCAGATGCCGCCACCGGCCAGTCGTTGTGGGGCTTTGCGATGGCAGCCGCGGGCCTCGCGATCGCGCTGATGTCGCCGGTGCTCGGCGCCATTGCCGATGCCTCGGGCCGCAGGAAGCCGTGGATCGCGGGATTCGGCACACTGCTGGTGCTGGCGGCCTGCACGCTGTGGATCGGCAAGCCCGGCGATCCCACCATCATTGCGCCGCTGCTCACCGCGGTCGCGCTCGCCAGCGTCGGCGCGGAATTCGCCACCGTCTTCAACAACGCGATGATGCCGACCCTGGTGCCGCCTGAGCGGATCGGCCGGCTCTCCGGCACCGGCTGGGCCACGGGTTACATCGGCGGCATCGTCAGCCTCGTCATCGTGCTCGGCTTCCTCGCCGCCAATCCCGAGACCGGCCGCACGCTGCTCGGCTTCAAGCCGCTGTTCGGGCTCGATCCGGTCAGCCATCAGGGCGATCGCATCGTGGGACCGCTGACCGGGCTGTGGTTCATCATCTTCGTGACACCGTTATTCCTGTTCACGCCGGATTATCCGGCGAAGCACCCGGTGTGCGAGGCGCTGCGCGTGGGATTGTCGGATCTCAAGCAATCGATTAAGGGCCTGCCGCAGCGGAAATCGCTCGCGGCATTCCTGCTCGCCAACATGATCTACACCGACGGCCTGGTGTCGCTGTTCGCGTTCGGCGGCATCTATGCCGCCGGCACCTTCGGCTGGCACACGATCCAGATCGGCACCTTCGGCATCATGCTCGCGATTGCCGGCGCCCTTGGCGCGTGGCTCGGCGGCAAGCTCGACGATGGTCTCGGGCCGAAGCGCGTCATCGCCGGCAGCCTGCTTGTTCTGTTGCTGGCGGTGGCGGCGATTCTTCTGGTCGACAAGGACAGCGTCCTGTTCGTCAAGGTCGCGCCGCCTCTTCCGGGCGCGCCCTTGTTCTCGAGCGCTGCCGAGCGCGCTTATCTCGTTTTGGGTTGTCTCATCGGCGCTGCAGGCGGCCCGCTTCAGGCCGCCTCGCGCACTCTGCTGATCCGTCTCGCGCCGAAGGATCGCATCGCGCAGTATTTCGGCCTGTTCGCGCTGACGGGGAAGGTAACGTCCTTCATCGGCCCGCTGCTGATCGGCATGATCACCGCGGTGACGGCGAGCCAGAAGGCCGGCATGGCCGTGCTGGTGGTGTTCTTCGTCGCGGGGCTGGGGTTGTTGATGCGGGTACGGGATTAGTGGCGTAGCCCGGATGGAGCGAAGCGCAATCCGGGGCCGCTGTTGCTGAGACGTGAAACCCGGATTTCGCTGCGCTCCATCCGGGCTACGCTCGCGGTGAGTTAGTGCCTGAAGTGCCGCGTGCCCGTAAACACCATGGCGATGCCGTGCTCATCGGCGGCCTTGATCACCTCGTCGTCGCGCATGGAGCCGCCGGGCTGCACCACGGCGGTGGCGCCGGCCTCAATGCAGGCGAGCATGCCGTCGGCGAACGGGAAGAACGCATCCGACGCCACCACCGAGCCCTTGGTGAGCGGCTCTGCGAGCTTGAGCTCATTCGCCGCGTCCTGCGCCTTGCGCGCCGCGATCCGCGCTGAATCCACCCGGCTCATCTGGCCCGCGCCGATGCCGACGGTGGCGAGATCCTTGGCGTAGATGATGGTGTTGGACTTGACGTGCTTTGCCACGCGGAACGCGAATTTCAGATCGCGCATCTCGGCGTCATCAGGCGCACGTTTGGTCACGACCTTGAAGGTCATGTCGTCGACCACCGCGTTGTCGCGGCTTTGCACGAGGAGGCCGCCGGCGACCGTCTTGGCGGTGAGGCCAGGCGCGCGCGGATCGGGCAGGCTGCCGGCGAGCAGCAGGCGCAGATTCTTGCGCGCGCCGATGATGGCGATCGCCTCCTCGCTGGCGTCGGGCGCGATGATCACCTCGGTGAAGATCTTTGTGATCTCGCGCGCGGTGTCGGCGTCGAGCGCGCGGTTCATCGCGATGATGCCGCCGAACGCCGAGGTGGAATCGCATGCGAGCGCCTTGCGATAGGCGCTGACGAGATCGGAGCCTTCGGCCACGCCGCACGGATTGGCGTGCTTGACGATGACGCAGGCCGCGGTGCGCTTGGCGTCGAACTCGCCGATGCACTCGTAGGCCGCATCGGTGTCGTTGATGTTGTTGTAGGAGAGCTCCTTGCCCTGGAGCTGGCGCGCGGTCGAGACGCCCGGCCGCTTGTCGGGCGTCGCATAGAACGCGGCGGTCTGGTGCGGGTTCTCGCCATAGCGCAGCGACTGGATCAGTCTGCCGCCGAAGGCGCGGAAATCGGGCGCGTCGATTTCGAGCTGGCGGTTGAACCAGTTCGAGATCGCGGCGTCATACGCGCCGGTGCGCGCATAGGCCTTCGCGGCAAGCCGCCGGCGCAGTGTCAACGTCGTCGATCCGTTGTTGGCGGCAAGCTCGTCGAGCACGGCCTTGTAGTCCTCGGCCTCGACCACGACGGCGACGTCGTCATGGTTCTTCGCCGCGGCGCGGATCATCGCGGGGCCGCCGATGTCGATGTTCTCGATGCAATCCTCGAAGCCCGCGCCTTTGTCGACGGTCGCTTCGAACGGATACAGGTTGACGACCAGGAGATCGATCGGCGCGATGCCGTGCGCCTTCATCGCCTCCGCATGTTCCTTGTTGTCGCGGATCGCGAGCAGGCCGCCATGCACCTTCGGATGCAGCGTCTTGACGCGGCCGTCCATCATCTCGGGGAAGCCGGTGAGGTCGGAAACGTCCTTCACCTTGAGGCCGGCCGCGGCGATCGCCTTGGCGGTGCCGCCGGTCGAGACCAGCTCGACATCGTGCGCGGCAAGTGCCTTTGCGAACTCGATCAGGCCGGTCTTGTCGGAGACGGAGAGAAGAGCACGGGTGACGCGGCGGGGATGGTCAGTCATGAGCAAGATCCTCTGTCTTAAGGAGTGTCTATGCCCAGGCGCGCGGCGTCTCAGTCCCGCGCTTCCCGATGGTGCTCCATCCAAGGTCGCCAGTCGCGCGAGCGAGGGCTCGATAGCAGCTTTCGGCCGTTTTCACAACGATGAGATGGGGCCGAATCGTGCGCGTTTACAGCGGAAGTTCCGGCTCGCGCCGGGCGTTGCGGCGGGCATTGGTGACCGCAGGCGATGCAGTGGAGCGGACGAAGCTCCAGCGGATCGACGGCGCCTGCCGCGCATCCTGCCGGATCACGATCTGCGCGGTGCGGCGCGGGCCGTCATTGCCGGCCAGGAACACGCTGTCCTCGAGGTCGACCTTGTCGTCCAGCGCCTCGAAGGTCCAGACGTCGCGGTTGGGCAGCACCAGCATGACGCCACGGGCATCCGACAGCCGGCTCGCCTTCACCGCCGGATGCAGATGGAAGCGCAGCGCGAAGTCGGCGTCGGCGCCCTTGAAGCGTCCGCCCTGCGGCGGCGACAGCGTGTCCTCGCCGTCGATGCGTGCGCCGTCATTGGCGACCATCAGCACGCGGCGATGGATCGCGCCGAATTTCGCGAGGTAGCCGTCATGCGAGGTCGTGAGCAGCGTGCCGTTCTGAACGATCTCGCGATAGCTCTCGACCTCGACGGGGCCGCTGGTGACGGGTGAGCCGTGCAGGAGGCGCTTCATCGCCGACATCTCGACGAATTGGCATGAGGACGTCTCATGATAGGTCAGCGTCGAATGCGCCGCGGTGCCGCGTGCGAACGGCCGCCAATTGTCGCGTCCCGTGGTCGGCATGCCGCAATTGGTGACGATGCGGCTGATGCCGGAAGACAATTCGAACGACAGGCAGCCGGCATGGGCGTCGTGGCTGACGCCGGCCGGCGGCGGGGGGCCGGTGTCGATGATCAGCGTGGTCTGGCCGGCGTCGAGGCGCTGGAAGCCGGTATGCGGCATATTCGCCATCGGCGCGCCGTGAGTGTCGTCATAGGCGAGCAGCGTGGCGAGCAGGTCCGAGGGCGTCGCGCTCATGCCGTTGAAGAGCGCGAAATTGCCGTCGCCGTGCCGGAAGAAGCGCAGCATCGGCATCATGCGGTCGATCGCGTTGAGCAGCGCCGGCGGCGGTGCGATGTTGCGCGCGGCAAAGGTCTGCCGCAGCGGCAACAGGTCGATCAAGAGCTCGATCAGCGCGCCCGGATTGCGGGAGATGTGGCCGCCGTCGGGCAGGATCTGCCGCTGCAACTCGTCCGAGAGCTTTTTCGAGGCACTGCGGATCTGCCGCGCCTGGTTGGCAAGGCACAGCGCCGCGTAGCACAGCGCGATCAGCACCTGGAGCTTCGGCACTCCGTCGGGCATGTTGACCATGGTGTAGCGCAGAAGGCGGATCTCCCGCGCCAGCGCCCGCAGATAGCGGCGGTAGAATTTGTTGTCGGTGTCGTTGAGCACCAGCGGCGCCTGCGACAGCAGCGAGATCACGCGCCGCGCCAGCACGTCGGCACGCCGCGCGACGGCGCGGCGCTTGTTGGCAGGGTTGGCGATCCAGTCCTCGACTAGCGCGCGCGCATTGGCGCGCGTCAGCGCAGTGTCGGCGGCGCGCAGATGGCGCAGCCAGCCGAAGCCGAGCAGCGCGACCTCCCAGTCTTCCGACGGCGGTTCGAGATCGAAGATCGAGCGGCCGTGGCAATTGACGATCTTGCCGGCGAAGACGAAGCGTCCGGCATAGATCTCTGCGGCGCGGGTCGCATCCGCCGTGCGCAGGTCATGCGGCGCGATGATCAGCCGGTCGGTACGGCCGGGCCAGACCCGCGACAGCGCAACGGAACCGCCGCTCGCGCGCGCGAGCATGTTCCGCGCGAAGCGGTTCATCACCAGCGTCGAGATACGTCTGCGTTGAGCGACCGACACGCCTTGCCTTGAAGGGGGAGAGGATGAACGACGAATCCTTCTTAATCCCAAAATCGGACGTCTGACACCATCTTGAAGCGTCGCGAATCAGCGCTGGCGCAAAAACCGGTGCAAAATCAGGATTTAACGAGCCGGGCTGCGTAGAAACCGTCGAGCCCGCCGAGCTTGGGATCGGCGTTCGGCAGGTGGCTGGGCAGCGTGCGCAGGTCGCCTTCCGTGGTGATGATCTCGCTGAGCCCGGAGACCTCGGAAGCTTCGATCGGCACGCGGCGCAGGCCGCCCTCCGTGGCCAGCAGCGCCGCGATCGCCTGCTCGCCCTCTTCGGGTTCCAGCGAACAGGTGCAGTAGACCAGCGTCCCGCCCGGCTTGAGCAGCGAGACGGATTTCTTCAGCAGCCGCTGCTGGAGCGCGGTCAGGGCGGCGACGTCGGATTCCTGCCGGAGCCAGGCAACGTCGGGATGGCGCCGGATCGTTCCGGTCGATGTGCAGGGTGCATCGATCAGGATGCCGTCAAAGCCCTCGGCAGGGCCGGCCCATTCCACGGCGTCGGCGACGACAGTCTCGGCCTGGAGCGACAGCCGCGTCAGATTCTCGCGCAGACGCGCCACCCGGGCGGGTGAGCGGTCGATCGCCGTGACATGCGCGCCGGCCTGTGCCAGTTGCGCGGTCTTGCCGCCCGGGGCGGCGCAGAGATCGGCAATGGACTTGCCCTTGATGTCGCCAAATAGCCGAGCTGGCAACGCGGCGGCGGCATCTTGCACCCACCATTGCCCCTCGGTGAAGCCGGGCAGCATGGTCACGGCGCCGTGCAGCACCGTGCGCACCGATCCGGTCGGCAGTACTTCACCGTGCAGCCGGTTCGCCCATTGCGCGGCGTCCGATTTCACGGTGAGGTCGAGCGAGGGCTCGTGGCCGAGCGCCAGCGCCATGTCTCTTGCGGTCGCCTCGCCGTAATGCGCGCTCCAGCGCGCGAGCAGCCAGGGCGGCAAGTCCAGCGATTGCGTGGCAACTTCATCCACCAGCGCCTTGCCCTCGCGCGCGCAGCGGCGCAGCACGGCATTGACGAGGCCGGCATAACGAGCGGCACGCCGGTCGGATTGAACGAGGCGGACGGAGAGATCGACCGCGGCGTGATCGGGCACGTCCATCCAGAGGATCTGGGCGGCGCCGATCAGGAGCGCGCTCTGCGCGCGCGGCGCTTCGGACGGGATGCCCTTGTCGAGCAAGCGGGACAGCACATGGCCGAGCGTGCCGAGCCGACGCAGCACGGTCGCGACCAGGCGGCGCATCAGCGCGCGGTCGCGGTCGGCGAGCGTCTTCAATCCGGGATGGGCACCGCTGCCGTCGAGTTGATCGTCAAGCGTGCGGTGCTTGTGCAGCACGCCGTCGACGATGTCAGCGGCGATCCGCCGCGCCGCGAGACCGGGCACTTCGGACGGAGGAGCGAAACGTTGAGATGGCATGCGGCTTAAGGTTCTTGGCGAGCGGCAGTTCCGCCGCAATGGGCGCATGCCTCGAGAGACCTATCTCTGGCATGCGAATATGCCAAATGTAAGAATGGCCTCTCGCGTTTACAGCCCGGCATGACCATCTCAGCAATGCGTTATTGGACGTCGCACACCCCGTGATCCTGCGCTAGGAACCGCCGAGATGAGTGACCAGCCCCCCGTTCCCGATCGCAAGCCGCTCCCGCCGGCCGCCCAGCGCGCGCTGGCCGAGGCCGAAGCGCGCCGGCAGGCTGCTGCTGCCCACGCCGCGGCGGCGCCGAAGGAATTGCAGGGACCGAAGGGACCCGAGCCCACCCGCTACGGCGATTGGGAGCGCAAAGGTATCGCCTCGGACTTTTGAGGCTGTCGTTTGAGGCTGGCTTTTGAGGCCATCTTGCCGGATCGCCCGACTCAGCCCTAGCGTGCGCGGATGCCGCGTTTCGATCCCAGCCATCCATACCGGCCCTCATACAGTGGTTCGCCGTTCGGCCGTCACTTCTCGGGGCTGTTGCCGTGGATGTTCGTGGTCGCAATCGTGGTGGCCGTCGTGCTTACCTTCCGGCACGGGATGAACTGGCCCTTCCCGCATGCGATCGATGGTCAATCGCGAGATGCCCAGATCATTTTGCAGCAGGCCAATCCGGACATCCGTCAGCCGGTCGACGTCATTCGCACGATCGACGGCGATACCTTTCTCGCTCGCGTGCACCAGCGCGACGGACGCGTTCTCGTTGCGCGCGTTCGCCTGCGCGGTATCGATGCGCCGGAGATGAAAGCATCCTGCCAGGATGAATTGGACAAGGCTCAAGCGGCGACAGGCGCGCTGCGCGATCTGCTCGGCCAGGGCGGCGTGACGATCACCAATCTCGGCCCCGACAAATACGGCCGTGTTCTCGCCAATGTCGCGACAAAGCGAACTGCGGACGTATCTGCCGCGCTGCTCGCGGGCGGTTACGCGCGGAGCTACAACGGCGGCCATCGCGACGGCTGGTGCGCGCGCGGCTGGCGCTTCTGGTAACAAAGAGCCGCGTCGATGGACGCGGCTCTTTCAATTCTGTTACGAGTTTGGAGATCAGCGCGTCACGACCACCGTCGTGCCGACCGAGACGCGGCTGTAGAGATCGGTGATGTCGTCGTTGAGCATGCGGATGCAGCCATAGGAGACGAAGCCGCCGACCGAGCCCGGCACATTGGTGCCGTGGATGGCATATTCGCCGCCGGCCAGCGTCATCGCCGCAACGCCCATCGGGTTGCGCGGCGAGCCGCCTGGAATAACGTCGGGGATGCTGGGCTTGTCGCGCTTCACTTCAGCAGGCGGCGACCAGGCCGGGTTGAGATACTTGCCGTCGATGCGGGTGGTGCCGGCCCATTGCTTGCCGGACTTGCCGACGCCGACCGGATAGCGCACGGCGTGGCCGTTATCGAGGATGAGATAGAGCCGCCGCTCGTTGGTTTTGACCACGATGGTGCCCGGCGAATAGTCGGCCAGGTGTGCCCCCACCATTTCCGGCCGCGCCTCTGCGGCCGTCGACATCAAGACCCCTGCCCCAATGGTGGCGGCGAGCGCCACAGCAATCCTTACCGACATCAATTTTTCCTCTACCCCGAACGGATCGTCCAAAACTACGCAGCACCGGCAATTGCCCGCTTGCCCGGATATTCTTAACCGCGCCTGTTAACCGGATGGTTTCCACGCGCGGCCGCCAAGGGCCCGCCAGCACGCGGAACAAAGAAAATGTTCGAAATAAAGTAAATGACAAGAAAACAACACTTGGCTGGAAAGACGCGGGCGCGACGGATCGCGCCCTGACAAGTGCGTGAGGGTGTGAACGGCTGTTATTTCGGGGGGGCTCTGTGTCCCGGACGCGCTGCAGCGCCTTGGCGCTGCTGCGCAGAGCCGGGACCCGGGAGGCCACACGCTCTGCCATTGGATCGGCCCCGGCTCTGCAGCGCACCGCTGAAGAAGCGCTGCGCCGCGTCCGGGGCACGAGAGCGTGCCTTACGCCGACTTCTTGTTCTGCCGGTTCTTGACGAGATCGTCGACCACGGCCGGATCGGCGAGCGTCGAGGTATCGCCGAGGCTGCCCGGCTCGTCCTCGGCGATCTTGCGCAGGATGYGGCGCATGATCTTGCCGGAGCGGGTTTTGGGCAGACCGGGCGAGAACTGGATCTGGTCGGGCGCGGCGATCGGGCCGATCTCCTTGCGCACCCAGGTGACGAGCTCCTTGCGCAATTCGTCGCTCGGCTCGACGCCGGCCATCAGGGTGACATAGGCGTAGATGCCCTGGCCCTTGATGTCGTGCGGGTAACCGACTACGGCGGCTTCCGACACCTTCTCATGCGCGACGAGCGCGCTCTCGACTTCCGCGGTGCCCATGCGGTGGCCRGAGACGTTGATGACGTCATCGACGCGGCCGGTGATCCAGTAATAGCCGTCGGCGTCGCGCCGGCAGCCGTCGCCGGTGAAATACTTGCCCTTGTAGGTCGAGAAATAGGTCTGCTCGAAGCGGGCGTGATCGCCATAGACCGTGCGCATCTGGCCCGGCCATGACCGCGTCAGGCAGAGATTGCCTGATGTCTCGCCGTCCAGCACCTTGCCGTCGGCATCGACGATCTCAGGCACGACGCCGAAGAACGGCTGCGTCGCCGAGCCCGGCTTCAGCTTGGTCGCGCCCGGCAGCGGCGTGATCAAGATGCCGCCGGTCTCGGTCTGCCACCAGGTGTCGACGATCGGGCAGCGATCGTCGCCGACGACACGGTGATACCACTCCCAGGCTTCGGGATTGATCGGCTCGCCGACCGAGCCGAGCAGGCGAAGCGAGGCGCGCGACGTCTTCTTCACGGGCTCGTCGCCGCTCTGCATCAGTGCGCGGATCGCGGTCGGCGCGGTGTAGAAGATGTTGACCTTGTGCTTGTCGATGACGTTCCAGAAACGGGAATTGTCCGGATAATTCGGCACGCCTTCGAACATCAGCGTGGTCGCGCCGTTCGCCAGCGGCCCATAAAGGATGTAGCTGTGTCCGGTGACCCAGCCGACGTCGGCGGTGCACCAGTAGATGTCGCCGTCGTGATAGTCGAAGACGTATTGATGCGTCATCGCGGCGAACACGAGATAGCCGCCCGAGGTGTGCAGCACGCCCTTGGGCTGGCCGGTCGAGCCCGACGTATAGAGGATGAACAGCGGATCCTCGGCGTGCATGTGCTCGGCCCGGCATTCCGTCGTCACCATCTTGGCGGCGTCGTGATACCAGAGATCGCGCGACGGATTCATCTCGACCGTGCCGCCGGTGCGCTTGACAACGACGACCCAGTCGACGCCGTCGGCCTTGGCGAGCGCTGCATCGACATTGGCTTTCAGCGGCACCTTCTTGCCGCCGCGCAGGCCCTCGTCCGCCGTGATGATCACCTTGGATTGGCAGTCGTTGATGCGCTGGGCGAGGCTGTCGGGCGAGAAGCCCGCGAACACCACGGAGTGGATCGCACCGATCCGCGCGCAGGCCAGCATCGCGTAGGCCGCTTCGGGAATCATCGGCAGGTAGATGGTGACGCGGTCGCCCTTCTTGACGTTGCGGGTGCGCAGGATGTTGGCCATCCGGCAGACCTCGTCGTGCAGCTCCTTGTAGGTGATGTGCCGGGATTGCGAGGGATCGTCGCCTTCCCAGATGATCGCGGTCTGGTTGGCGCGCTTGTGCAGATGCCGGTCGATGCAATTATGGGCGACGTTGAGGATTCCGTCCTCGAACCATTTGATCGAGATGTTGCCGGGGGCGAAGGAGACGTTCTCGATCTTCGTCGGCGCGTGCATCCAGTCGATACGCTTGGCCTGCTCGGCCCAGAAGGCGTTCGGGTCCGAGATCGAGCGGGCGTACATGTCCTTGTACTTGGCTTGGTCGATCCAGGCGCGCTTGGCCCATTCCGCGGGGACGTCGTAGGTCTTCTCGGACATGCTTCCCTCCAGATACGGCAAGCCGAGCCCAGGCGACCGGCGAGCCGACGTCATCATTGAACCGATTATGCGTCCGCCTAACCGGACCCGACAAGGAGCACAAGCTGGACCTTCGGCGAGCGGGCAGCCATGCGGAAGATCAACGGCGCCTGGCGCGACTGTCGCAGATCTGAAACAGGCTTGCGCGGCTTTCCAGGTCTTTACCAAGACGCCGGAATAGGCCTGTGCAGGGCGCCCATGCGCCGCATGAGGTATTTAGAAACCGTCTGTCACTGATTCGGGACTCGCAATGCGGTTCGGAACACCCTAAATGGCCAACCCGGGTCCCGAGAGACCGTCCAAGAGACTGTCCAATAGACCCTTGGAACAAAAATCAGAACAGCGGCATTGACCGATAACAGACAGGGCTAAGGCTTAAGACTATGATGGATCAGCGGAATCTCGGGACGATGCGGCTCGCTTCGGCCGATCCTGCTGCTGTCGCGCTGGCCAAAGCCCTCGGACAATGGCCGAAACCGGCCGGTTCCGCCCGTCTCAGCCCGAAAAAGGTCTTCGACACCGCGCCTGCGACCTCGGTTGAGGCGATCGCCAAGGAGCTGGGCCTGCGGCTCGGCGACCAGAACGAGCTGACCATCCGGCGCATCAAGCGCGGCAAGGGCTATTCCTTCGTCCGTCCCAACGGCGCGCATATCCGCGACGCTCGCACCATCCGCCGGCTGCACGCCATGGCGGTGCCGCCGGCCTATCGCCAGGTGCGCTACTCGGCCGATCCGAGCTCGCATCTCCAGGCGGTGGGACGCGATGCCGCGGGCCGGCTGCAATACCGCTACCACACCGATTGGGAAAAGGTCCGCGAGCACCGCAAGGCGCACCGGCTGGAAAAGCTTGTCGGCGCGCTGCCAAAGATCCGGCGCAAGGTCTCGGCGTTCCTGTCGGGTGACGAGCCGACGCGTGAATTCGCACTCTCGGCCGTGATCGAGCTGATCGCGCGCACCGCGATCCGTCCCGGCAACGAATCGTATGCCCGCCTCAACGGCACCCGCGGTGCCACCACGATGCTGAAGTCGAACGTTACGCTCGAGGACGATTCCTTCGTGCTGACCTTCAAGGCCAAGGGCGGCAAGGCGGTGCGCAAGGAGTGCGACGCGGCCAAGCTGGTACGCGCCATCGGCATCCTGAACGGCGTTCCCGGCAAGCGCATGTTCCAGTATCGCGACGCCTACGGCATCGTGCGCGCGGTCAGCACCACGCAGGTGAACGCGTTTCTGCGCGAGATCGCCGGCATCAAGATTTCGCTGAAGGATTTTCGCACGCTGATGGCGTCCGCAGTCGTGGTGGAATCGCTGTCGCGGATCACGCCGGCGACCAGCCAGCGCGGCCGCAAGAAGCAGGTGCTGGACGCGATCCGCGCCGCAGCGGACAAGCTCTCCAACACGCCGGCGATCTGCCGCAAGAGCTACGTCCACGACACCATCGTCACCGCCTTCGAGGACGGTATCCTCGAACGCTTCGCCGCCACCATGAAGGGCCAGCGTTCGCAGGCCAGGCGCGAGCAACTCTTGCAGCAGGTGGTGGCGACCGCGGCAGTTTAAGCGGCGGTGCCGTAGGGTGGGCAAAGGCGCGAAGCGCCGTGCCCACCATTCTTCACGACATTGTTGATAGGCCGCGTGGGCACGCTTCGCTTTGCCCACCCTACGAGAGCTACATCTTGTCTGAGATACCCTTGTCCGGACCGGGATCACGGCCCGCGGCTGCGCTCGTGAGCCGGCCCAGATAATGCGCCCATCCTTTCGCGTGCGCGGCGGCCTGTTCCTCGGTCGGGAGCCCGCTATGGGTCATGCGCAGCAGCGTGCCGCCGTCGCGCTCGATCAGGTCGATCTCGATCAGGCTCGAGCCGGGCGGCACTTCCTGACCGCCCTCCCAGCCGAATGTGTAGGCCAGACGATGCACCGGCACGACCTCGCGGAAGGTGCCGCGGCCGACGCCGCCACGCGGTCCGATGCCCTTGAGGAGATAGAGCCCGCCGGGGTGCGGCTCCGTGGTCGCGTCGGAGCCCATCCAGCTCAGGATTTTCTCTGGATCGGTCAAATAGGCGAAGACGGTGGCGCGGGGGGCTGCGATCTGGGTTTCCCGTCGCACTACGAACGGCTCGGTCATCGGCGATCATCCCTGGGCTGACACTGGCCACATGGCGGCGGTGGAGCGGTGCGTCAAGGATTGCCCGTGACAAAGATGGCCGACCTTCGCCATCATCGGGCCATGCAACTCTCCCGGACCCTTGCCTGGCTCGTCGATGCCGCCTCGGATTGCCCCGGGGCCGACCGTCTGCTCGCGGAACTCGGCGCTCATCTGGTCGCCGACGGTGTGCCGCTTGCGGCAGGGAGCCTGACGTTGGAGGTGCCGCATCCGCTGATCGCGAAGCGGACCTGGCTGTGGCGCGCGGAGACCGGCCGGGTCATCGAGGCGCTCGGCTTCGCACCAAGTGGGCTGGCACCCGACCCGCCCAATGATGCCGGCCGCCGCTGGCTGCGCGACATCGCGCGCGGCGAGGTGCACGAAGAGGTGGTCGGACGACAAGATGGGCCGCAGCTCGGCTGGATCGGGCCGCGTCCGTTCACCGCAGACGAGATCGAGCAATTGCGCCAGGCTGCGCGTTTCGCCGCGACGCCGCTGGCCGTGCTCGCTGCGCGCGCCACGTTGCGCGCGACGCTCGATGCCTATCTCGGCAAGCGCAGCGCGGAGCGGGTGCTGGCGGCGCCGTTGCGGCGCGATCTCGGCGAGACCATTCAAGCCGCGCTGCTCTATGCGGATCTGCGCAACTTCACGACCTTGTCGGAGACCACACCGCCGGCCGACGTCATCGCAGCGCTCGACGCCTGGTTCGATCGCATCGCCGGTGCCGTTCATGCCTTCGGCGGCGAGGTGCTGAAATTTATCGGCGACGGCGTGCTCGCGATCTTCCCGGTGGTCGACGCGTCGCCGCGCCGCGCCTGCGACGCCGCCCTGCGTGCCGCAGGCGCAGCCGAAGCCGGCATGGCGTATCTCAACGGGGAGCGCGGCGCTCAAGGACTGCCGCCGCTTGCGTTCGGCGCGGCCCTTCATCTCGGCGAAATACTCTGGGGCAATATCGGCGCCGCCAACAGGCTCGATTTCACGGCGATCGGTCCCGCCGTCAATCTCGCCAGCCGGCTCGAGGGATTGTGCAAGCCCCTGGAACGGACCGTGCTGGTATCGGGGGCGCTGGCCGCGGAGACGGATACGCCTCTCGTCGCGCTCGGATCGCATCCGCTGCGCGGCATCGCTTCGCCATGCGAGGTGTTTACGCTGCCGGCGACGCAAGTGCGGACATCGTAGCCCGGATGGAGCGCAGCGTAATCCGGGGTCGTGCGGCATGAAGACTTTCCCGGATTGCGCTGCGCTCCATCCGGGCTACGGCAATAACTTACATCCCGCCCATCTTGCAGACGAGCTTCCACTCTTCCGTCGTCACCGGCTGCACCGACAGCCGCGAATATTTCACCAGCGCCATATTAGCGAGCTTCTTGTCCGCCTTGATCGCGGCCATCGTCACCGGCGTCTTCAAGGGCTTGTCGGCCTTGATGTCGACGCAGACGAATTTTTCGGTCTTGTCGGTCGGATCGGGATAGGCCTCCTTGATGACCTCCGCGATGCCGACGATCTCCTTGCCCTCGTTGGAATGATAGAAGAACGCCTTGTCGCCCTTCTTCATGCTCACGAGGTTTATGCGCGCGGTGTAATTGCGCACGCCGGTCCAGGCCTCGCCCTTGGCGCCCTTCGCTACCTGCTGGTCCCAGGACCACACCGACGGTTCGGATTTCACCAGCCAGTAGTTCATCGCGCGTCCTATCCGTTCGTCATGGCCGGGCTTGTCCCGGCCATCCACGTCTCTGCCACCAATTCAATATCAAGACGTGGATGCCCGCGACAAGCGCGGGCATGACGAGAAAGACGTCATTCCTCTGCCTTGAAGGGGCGCGTCAACAGTCCCGAGATCGCAGCGTCGATCGTGCTCCGGCCGCTCAGGATCGAAGCGACCGCTTCTGATACCGGCATCTCGATGTTGTGCGAAGCTGCGAGTTCGATCAACACAGGCGCGGTGAACTCGCCTTCGGCGAGCTTGCCCGCGGGCGGCTGCTCGCCGCGGCCCAGCGCAAGGCCGTGCGCGAGATTGCGCGATTGCGGGCTCGAGCAGGTCAGGATCAGATCGCCGAGGCCGGACAGGCCCGCGAGCGTCTCGCTGCGCGCGCCGAGGGCACGGCCGAGGCGCGTGAGTTCGGCAAAGCCGCGGGTCGTCAGCGCAGCCTGGGCGGAGGCACCGAGCTTGCGCCCGACCGCGATGCCAACCGCGATCGCCAGCACGTTCTTGGCCGCACCGCCGATCTCGACGCCGCGGACATCTGTCGTGTGATAGGGCCGGAAGGTCGCTGAGCCCAGCGCCTGCACCAGCGCGCTCGCCAGCGCTTCGTCCTTCGCCGCCAGCGTCACCGCGGTCGGCAAGCCGCGCGCGACGTCGTCGGCAAAGCTCGGGCCCGACAGGATCGCCGGCTGCGCGTGAGGTGCGGCTTCCGCGATGACGTCGGTCATGAATTTATGGGTGCCGTGCTCGATGCCTTTGGCGCAGGCGACGATCGGCACCGGCTTTGTCAGATGCGAGGCCAGTATGTTGACCGCGCCGCGCAAATGCTGTGCGGGCGTCGCGATCAGCACCATGTCCGCGCGCGCGGTCTCCGCAAGCTCGTGCGTCACGACGATCTCCGGCGCCAGCCGCACGCCGGGCAGCCGCGGATTGTCGCGGGTCGAGGCGATTCGCGCGGCATGTTCGCTGTTGCGCGCCCAGAGCGTCACGTTCCGTCCGGCGCGCGCCGCGACCGTCGCCAGCGCCGTGCCCCATGCGCCCGCACCAATCACCGCGACGGACCGGAACGCCGTCATAGCTAGAATCCCGCCCGCGTGTTGCCGTAACCGGCCGGCGCCGTGGCGTTGGCATCGAGCAGCCAGCGTGCGCGGGGTTGGGCTTCCATCGTGTCGATCATGCCGAGCGCCAGGCGCTCGGCGCCGGCCCAGGCAATCATCGCGCCGTTATCGGTGCAGAGCGCGGGCGGCGGCATGATCAGTTGCGTCCCGGCCTGCCGCGCGACGTCATGCAGGGCGCCGCGGATCGCCTGATTGGCCGCGACCCCGCCGGCGGCGACGAGGGCATGCGGAGCGCCGAACTGCTCGCGGAAAAGCCTCAGGCCGACGCTCAACCGGTCGGCCGTCGAGTCAAGCACTGCGGCTTGAAAACTCGCGCAGAGATCGCTGATATCCTGCGGCGCGATCTCAGTTAACCGGCTCGCCTCGTTGCGCACCGCCGTCTTCAATCCAGACAGCGAGAAATTAGCATCGGGCCGTCCCTGCATCGGGCGCGGGAAGGCGAAGCGCGTGGCATCGCCGGTTGCCGCGGCGCGTTCGACCTGCGGCCCGCCCGGATAGGGCAGGCCCAGCATCTTCGCGACCTTGTCGAAGGCTTCGCCCATCGCGTCGTCGACGGTGGTGCCGAGCCGCACATATTGGCCGACACCGGTGACGGCGACGATCTGGGTATGCCCGCCCGAGGCGAGGAACAGGCAGTAGGGAAATTCAATTCCGTCGGTGAGGCGCGGCGTCAGTGCATGCGCCTCGAGGTGGTTGACCGCGACCAGCGGCGTGTCGTGCACCATCGCGATCGCCTTTGCGGTGGTGAGGCCGACGATGACGCCGCCGATCAGCCCCGGCCCCGCCGCGGCGGCGACACCGTTGAGCTGCGCATAGTCGATGCCGGCCTCGTGCATGGCCCGGTCGATGATGCCGTCGAGGACGTCGACATGCGCGCGCGCGGCGATCTCCGGCACTACGCCGCCGAAGCGGGCATGCTCCTCGATCTGGGACCGCACGATGTTGGAGAGGATCTTGCCGCTGCCGTCGGGCGCGCGCTCGATCACGGCCGCGGCGGTCTCGTCGCAGGTGGTTTCGATGCCCAGTACCAGCATTGGCGAATTGTTATCCAATTTGCGCCCTTGCGCTCATCCGTAAAGCAGAGTTCTGGTACGTCCGGTAGCATTCCGGGGTCCACTTGCGCAATCGTCACGCGCGGCCGCCTTCGTGAATGCGTCACCGCCACGTGGTTCGGGAACACAAGCGATGTCCATTCTTGTCACACGGCCGCATCCCGACAATGAGGCGACGGCAGAAAATTTGCGGGCGCGGGGTCATGTGGTGCTGCTCGCCCCGATGCTCAAGTTCGAGCCGGTCGCCTTTCATGACGAGAGTGAGGCCGACTACGGCGCTATCATCGTCACGTCGGCCAATGCGATCCGCGCCGTCGCGCCACAATTGCAGGATCTTGGCTTAAAGAATCTTGGCCTCCTGAAGCTGCCGCTGTTTGCGGTCGGCGAGCACACGGCTGCCGCGGCGCGCGACGCCGGCTTCGCCGAGGTGATCGTCGCCGGCGGCGATGCCGCGGCCTTGCGCGACAAGGTGATGCAGAGCGCGCGCGACAAGCTGCTGAAGAAGAAAAGCACGCTGCTCTATCTCGCGGGCGCGGATCTGTCGCGCGATCTCGGCGGCGAGCTTGGCGCGGAGGGCTTCAGTGTGGTGACGCAGACCACCTATCGCATGACTCCGGTCAAGGTCCTGCCGCGCGATGTCTGCGATGGCTTTGCCGCACATGGGATCGAGGCGGTGCTGCACTACTCCCGTCGCAGCGCACGGGCCTTCCTGGATGCGGCACGGGACGAAGGCGTCGAAATCTCGGCGCTGGCGATCCCGCAATGCTGCCTGTCCGAGACGGTCGCCAGCGTGCTGCGCGATGCCGGCGCGTCGCAGGTTCTGGGGGCCGCGACGCCGGACGAAAATGCCCTATTTGATACCTTGGAGCGTGCTTTGCGGACCCGTTTGGCGTAAGAGGTCGGGCCGAATCCGACGCGATCGGGTCCGTTCAGGGCATTTGAGTGTGAGGAACCGTCACGATGGCCGATGACAAGCCTGAAGACGCAGGATTGGCTCCCGAGTCAGGCCGTGCCAAGCGCACCCCGCCCACCATCGACCTTGAGGCGACCGAAGTCTCGACCCAGTCGCAGCCAACGGCGGCCGCCGAACCGGAGGTTCAGCCGACGCCGGAGCAGGCCACGCAAGAGCAGGCCACGGTCGAAGAGTCCAAATCCGAAGAGGCCAGGCCCGACCCGGAGCCCGCGCACGCGGAGGACGCGGTTGCTTCCGCTCCCGCGTCGGCGCCGGTTTCGCCCTGGGTCATTGCGCCGTTCTCCGGCGCGGTCGCAGCCGCAATCGTGATTGCCGTCGGCTGGATGCTGGGCTGGCCCGCCGTGGAGGCGCCGCCGGCCGCGCCGCAGGTCACGAGCGCGACTGTCGACGCGCTCAGCGGACGTGTCGCCGCGGTCGAAGCCAAGGCGGGCAAGCCCGCCGCCGATCCGGCCGTGGTGGCGCGGATCGATGCACTGGAGAAATCCGCAAGTGCCTTGCGCAGTGACATCGCCAATCTGCGCGCACAGTCCGACAAGACCGCCAACGACGTGAAATCGGCACCGCGCGCTGCCGCGCCTGATCTTGCTGCTCTCAGCGACCGCATTGCGCAGCTGGAGCGCGCCAGCAAGACGGAGCGCGCCGAGCTCGCACAGCAGGGCGAGAAGATTGCCGACAACAAGGCGACGAATGACAAGCCGCTGCGCCATGTCGTGGCGGCGGCTCTGCTCGACGTCGCGGTTCGGCATGGCGATCCTTACGAATCGCAATTGGCCGCGGCGCGGTCGCTCGCGGCCAAGCCCGATATGCTGAAGCCGCTCGACACCTTTGCATCATCAGGCATTCCGACGCCGGTCGCGCTGAGCCGCGAGCTGCTCAACATCGTGCCCAAGCTCTCGCCGCCGGCGGAAGCCCCGGCCGCCGGTGCCGGCATCGTCGAGCGTCTCCAGGCGGGGGCCTCGAAACTCGTTCGTATAGAGCGCACCGACGGCGTCGGCAATGATCGCGGCGCCATCGTCGCACGGGTGACGGCGGCGGCGCTCCGCAACGATTTCGTCGAGGCGCGGCKCGAGCTGAAGACGCTGCCCGACGCCGATCGTGCACCCGCGCAGGCCTGGCTCGACAAGGCCGATGCGCGCGACGCCGCGCTCGGTGCCTCCCGCAAATTCGCCGACGATGCCATGGCGGATCTCGCCAAGCCCGATCTGGTCAAGCCTGCTCAGTAAAGGTTCGCGCAATAATCAGCGCGTAATAGGGATCGCCATGCTTCGCATCGTCCTCTTCCTCGTCCTGATCGCGCTGGCGGCGGCCGGCGCGGCCTGGGTTGCCGATCAGCCCGGCGATCTCGTCCTGACCGCGGGCGGTTTCCGCGCGTCAACGACGCTTCCGAGGTTCGTGTTTCTGCTCGGCGTCTTTGCAGCAGCGGTCGTGCTGGTCTGGAGCATCGTGACGATGATCTGGCGCGCGCCGGGACGCCTGCGCCGCCGCCGTCATGAGAAACGGCACGCGCGCGGCCGCCATGCCATCACCCACGGCCTGCTCGCGATCGGTCATGGCGATACCGCCCTCGCCCGCCGCCACGCCGATACCGCGCGGCGGCTGGCCGCGAACGATCCGCTCGCACTGCTGCTGCACGCGCAGTCGGCCCAGCTCGAAGGCAATCGCGACGAGGCCCAGCGCGTCTTCCGCGTCATGGCCGAGCGCGAGGATACCCGGCTGCTCGGCCTGCGCGGCCTGTTCATCGAGGCGCAGCGTGCCGACGATGCGGTCGGCGCCGTGATGATCGCGGAGGAGGCGATCAAGCTGTCGCCGTCCTCGACCTGGGCCTCGCACGCGGTGCTCGGCTTCCGTTGCGCGCGCGGTGACTGGAGCGGCGCACTTGCGATCCTGGATTCGAATCTGTCCGCGGGCCTGATCGACAAGGCGGCCTATCGCCGCCAGCGCGGCGTGCTGCTCACGGCCCGCGCGCTGGAATTGGAAACCATGGACCGCGACGTGGCGCGCGAGAGCGTGATGGAAGCCATCAAGCTCGCGCCGACGCTGGTGCCGGCCGCGGTGCTCGCGGCCAAGTTCGAGAGCGAAGCGCATCAGGTGCGCCGCTCCATGAAGCTGGTCGAGGCCGCGTGGCTCGCCAATCCGCATCCGGATCTTGCCGACGCCTACGCGCATGTGAAGCTCGGCGATTCCGCGCGGCAGCGCTTGCAGCGGGTCGAGACGCTCGCAGCCAAGACGCCCGCCGACAAAGCGGGCCATGTCGAGGGCCAGCTCGCGATCGCGCGCGCCGCGATCGACGCCTCCGAGTTCGCCCGCGCGCGCGCGGTGCTGGCACCCTACGTTAATGATCCGACCCAGCGCGTCGCGCTGCTGATGGCCGAGCTCGAGCGCACCGAGCACGGCGACGGCGGCCGTGCCCGCGCCTGGACCTTGCGCGCGGTGCGCGCCCGCCACGACCCGGCCTGGACCGCGGACGGCTATGTCAGCGACCGCTGGCGTCCGGTCTCGCCGGTCACCGGCCGTCTCGATGCCTTCCAGTGGCAAACGCCGGTCGCGAGCCTGCCCTCCGATAAGGGCGCCACGATCGAATCCTCGGCCTTCGAGGAAGCCATGCTGGCCGCCCCGCCGCCGAAGCGGGTGACGRCAGCCCCGAGCGAAGCCCCTGTGGAACCGCCGGTGGCTGCACCGGATCCGGTCCCCGCCGCACAGGACAATTCGCCCCCTGAGGCCAAGGAGACGACCGCGGAGGCCGCCAAGGAAGAGCCTGCGGTCACGCCGGCCGCCGAGCCGGTCAATCCAGCCCCTGAGGCGGCCGAATCATCGCCGGAGGCGGCAACGCCGGTGTTCCGGACCCGCGCCGACCTCGGCAAGCCTGCGCCGGCCCCGATCCAGGCCGTCATCCCCATCGTCCGCGCCCCCGATGATCCCGGGATCGATGACGAGGGTCCGAGCGATGAATTTGCGGAACAAATCGGTACGCCCAGAGCCCATGCAAAGGCCCAGGCCGGCGGCTGGCGCGGATTCTGGTCCCGCTGGGGCGCGTGAGGCACATTTCGAAGCCCGCTCCACCTTGCCAATTCGGGCCATGCCCGATATCAGGAGCGCGCGTATCGGGACCTGCACTGCGCGGGTTCCGGCAGGGTTCGCCGCAATAGCTCAGTTGGTAGAGCACGTCATTCGTAATGACGGGGTCGGGGGTTCGAATCCCTCTTGCGGCACCATTTACCGCTTGTCCGACCCGGAGACATGGGTAACAGAACGTACCTAAGACATAGGTGACAACCACGTGCCGTTCGGGTTGTCGAGGGGTTGCAAGGTCATTTCCTCCAGTGGTCGTTTGAACTGACGCGGAACGCCCATCCGGGGGTGGCGGAGCGT